>SXZN01000241.1 GCA_005787865.1 Opitutaceae bacterium
ATCGGCCCCAACCTGAAAAGCCGAGCCATAAAGATAATTTCCCGGCAAACCAGGATGCGGGCCCGTGCCGGGAACGAGAATTAAAGTGTGCACCGGATCATGCGCGGCCGCGACCCCGTGCTTCGCCCGATGATGCGCGACACGCCCAGCTACCGTCAGACGATAACTCTCCGCTTTAGCGCGATGTGCCGCCGGCAATGATTGGATATAACGATCGAAGATGCTGCCGTTGGCTTCCAAAGCCTCCGGCGCAATTTGGCTGGCGACTAGCTCCAGCAAATTATTCGCATGAAACAATGGCAGCTTGGCTAAAGAACGGGCCGTCACATGACCGTCTTTATGATCGGCGTCCGCATAGGCGCGGTTGGCCACGTAAAGTCGCCTGATAGCATCCTGATAGGCTGGGGTTACCGGCACCGCCCCGACCGGACTGTGCTCAATCATCTCGAGAACAGTTTGGTCGAAATTCGCATGGGGGTTATGGGGCATGTCCGGACACTGCCCAGCCGGATCAGCAAAGACGAGGTTCATCTCGATCGACCCATGGACTCTTTTTGCACTCGCTTTTAACCAATTTCACCGCGGCATTCGCCCCATGCCGTTCACCAAACTCGGGCTATTTTCTAGTATCGTCCGCGCCGTCGCCGCCAAAGGCTACGGCGAACCCACCCCCATTCAGCAACAGGCGATCCCCGTGGTCCTCAGTGGCCGCGACCTCATCGCCTCCGCGCAAACCGGCACCGGAAAAACCGCCGCTTTTGCCTTGCCAATTTTAAACCGCCTCGGCGGACATAAAAATCCATCTCCGCGCGCCTTGGTCCTCGAACCGACCCGCGAACTCGCCGCCCAAGTTGACGAGGCCTTTCGCGAATTCGGTCAATTCACGGGCCTACGGACCGCCCTCATCCACGGTGGGGTCGGCTATGGAGCTCAACGCAAAGCACTCCACACCGGCAGTGATATCGTTGTCGCCACCGTGGGACGATTAATGGATTTCCTGCAAGAACGGTCGCTTCGCTTAGATCACCTGGAAGTCCTCGTTCTCGATGAAGTAGACCGCATGCTGGATATGGGCTTCATCAATGACGTTAAAAAAATTGTCAATTTGTCGCCACGCAAACGGCAGACACTGTTCTTTTCCGCCACCGTGCCGCCAGAAATTGAAGCGATCGCCCGCTTTGCTCTCACTAATCCCGAGCGCATCGCGATCGGTCGCGCGCGCTCCGTCAACGAGTCCGTCACCCACGCCATCTATCCCGTCAGCCAAGGACTAAAATTTAAACTGCTCTTAGCGTTGCTCGAGAAGACCGATTTTCACAGCGTCTTGGTTTTCACCCGCACCAAACACGGCGCCGATAAAATCGCCCTGCGCCTCAAGGAAGCTCAGCACACGGTCGCCGTGCTTCACGGCAATCGCAGCCAAGCCCAGCGCACCGCTGCCTTAAAGGGTTTCAAAGATGGTCAGTACGAGGTCATGGTCGCCACCGATATCGCCGCTCGCGGCATCGATGTCGCCGATATTTCTCACGTCATTAATTACGATATCCCGATGACTCCTGATGATTACGTACATCGCATCGGTCGCACCGGTCGAGCCGCTGCGGTTGGCGATGCCTTCACCCTTGTTACCCCACAAGAAGCTGGCGAAGTCCGCGCCATTGAGCGCTTCATCAAAGCCACCATTCCGCAACTTCAACTCGAAGGCTTCGATTATAAAGCGATTCCGCCCGCCGCCTTCGCCGGAGAAAATGAATCCCGCGGGCGCCGCTTCGGCGGTGGTGGCCGCCGGACTTCCCGCGGCGGTAGCAGCAGTCAAGGGGCCCCCGCCTATCATCCGAAAGGCAAACCCGGTGGACACTGGCACACCGGCGGACGGCATTGAGTGAAAGTAACCAGATACCCCAATAAAATTGCGGACCGACCAAAGCCGACCGCTTAAGATAACACCCGATTTTAATGACTCTGATTGAAACAATTCTTACCCATCCCGGTGGCGCCGATAAGGACGAATTTCTGGCCTGCAGCGTCTTGCTGGCATTACATCCCGTGCCACTGGTCCGGCGCGAACCCACACCGGAAGACTTAGCTAACCCCGCCATCTGCGTTGTTGATGTGGGCCATCAGCACGAGCCGGCGCGCCATAATTTCGATCATCACCAGCTGCCCAAAGATCATCCGCCCACCTGTTCACTATCGCTCGTCTTGCAGCATCTTGAACTCTACCAAGACGCCCGCCAATTTTGTGAATGGCTCGAAGTCGCTGAGTGGTTCGACTGCCGCGGTCTGGTCAGCACGGCGCAATGGTTGGGCACCGCGCCCGCAATCGTCTCCCAACTGATCTCGCCGATTGATGTCACGCTATTGCGACGCTTCGCCGCAACCCAACGCATCGCACCAGGCCAACCGCTCTGGGAAGTCATGCGCATGATCGGCGAAGATTTACTCGATTACATAAAATCGATGCGCCATCGCTTAGATTTTCTTGGTCAACATGTCGTTATCTGGGATTTATCGCTAGCTGGGCAGTCAGCCAAAATTCTGTTCCTGCCGCGGACCGAACCACTGCCGGATGACCCCGCCCTAGGCCTTGAGCAATTTATTGAGAGTCGCGGTCTCACGGCAGAGATTGTAGGGACGGTCTATCCCGATCGACGCAGCTCGGGCTACGGCTTAGCCCGCTTCCAGGACAATGCCCGATTGGATTTCACGCGTCTGGCCGGTTGCCCCGACGTCCATTTCACTCATGCCCGTGGCTTCGTGGCGAAAACCTCCGCCGCTGAGGTATTCCGTTTGCAGCAACTGGTTAGTTTAGCCGGCGGCTCAAGCGTAAGCTGATACCCCGCGCGTTTCGCGCAAAAAAACTCAGCCAATCGCGAGAAGCTCCACGTCAAAAACCAACGTGGCGTTAGGCGGAATGGCTCCGGGATAACCCGCCCGGCCATAGGCAAGCTCAGGCGGCAGGGTAAGCTTTACCTTATCCCCAATTTTCATGGTAGCCACGCCCAGATCCCAGCCGGCAATTACTTGCCCCTCCCCGAGGACGAAAACAAAGGGCTCCGCGCGGTCGACGGAACTATCAAATTTTTTCCCATCCATAAACCACCCAGTATAGTGGACCGTTACCGCTTCACCTTTTTTCGGTGTGCGGCCCGTGCCAATCTTGATCGATTCAATTTTGATTTCTGGTGCGCTCATAAACATATTCCGTTGCACCCTTGGGCCAGAGTCAAGTAACCGCGTCTCTTAAACCTCACGCCGAGGGACTACGAGTTTGTCGGCGACATAGATCATGTAGGACGAACTCTTCGAGGTAGCATGTAACCGCGCCGGCACCGCCTCGACCTTAAATCCTGCCGTGGCGAAACGTTTGGCGAAAGCCCGATCAATTCCCGCGGACCAAAGCGCGATCCGGCCGCCCGGTTTTAGCGCCTGGCCCAACCGCTGCAGCCCGCGATTATCATAAAGTCGAGTATTGCCCGGCATCACCATCGCCGCTGGACCGTTATCCACATCCAGCAAAATCGCATCGTATGGCGCGCGACTCGCCCGCGCCAGTACCACCCCGACATCTTCAACAAGCACGGTGACCCGCGGATCCTGCAGAAGCGACCCATTGAGTCCGGCCATAAACGTACGATTCCACTCCACCACCTCGGGCATCAATTCAGCCACGTGCACCACCGCATGGGCGTTAGTTTTTTCTAAGACACGCTTTAAAGTAAACCCCAGCCCCAAGCCACCAATCAGCACCCGGGGCGAAGCCAATTGGGCAAATGGCGCCAGGGCTAAATCACCGAGCAACAACTCGGAAGCAGCTGTCAGCGAGTGCATCAAATCGCGCCCATCGAGGCGAATGCAGAAGCTGCCATCGTGCGAATGCAGTGTCATGCGCGCACCATCCGGCATGCGGGTCTCGGCTAATTTAATATTGGGCTTCATCGGTGCCAGTGGCAGAGCAGTTGAACCAGAAAATATCTGAGACCCAAAGGACAATCCGTGCGCCAAGAATCCGAGGATTTTGATGGCCGCAACGGGGCACGCGACTGTATCCTGCTCATCCACTGATGCTCCCTTATATCAATCTCTCGGGCTACAAATTCACTCCGCTCGGCGACCTGCCGCCTTTGAAGGAGCGCCTCATCAATTTAGCCAAGAAGGGCTCCCTGCGCGGCACAATTCTACTTACCCCCGAAGGCATTAATCTTTTCATCGCCGGCACCCGCCCCGCGGTGGCTGAATTTCTGCAAGCCCTGCGCCTCGTGCCAGGACTGGAGGATCTGACGCCCAAAGAAAGCGAAAGCCTTAAGCAACCATACAACCGGATGCTGGTTAAAATTAAGAAAGAAATTATCGCCTTTGGAATTCCCGGCATCGACCCAGTACAGCGCCCGACGGCTAAACTGCCGGCGCGCACGCTCAAGCAGTGGCTCGATGAGGGCCGACCCATTACGCTCCTGGATACGCGCAACGATTACGAAGTCCGGATGGGCACCTTTCGCGGCGCCCGCCCAGCAGGCATAGATCATTTTCGCGACTTTCCCGCGGCAGTCAGCAAATTACCGGCAGAGCTGAAAACCCAACCGATCGTGATGTTTTGCACGGGCGGTATTCGCTGTGAAAAAGCCGGGCCCTACATGGAACAAGCCGGCTTTCTGAACGTGCATCAACTCGACGGCGGCATTTTAAAATATTTCGAAGAATGCGGCGGCGCACACTACGACGGCGAATGCTTCGTCTTTGACCATCGCGTCGGCGTAGATCCCGCCCTGCGTGAAACCAATTCGGTCATGTGCTTTAAATGCCAGATGCCTTTAAGCGAAAATGAACAAAAAGACCGGCGCTATGTGCCCGCGCAGTCGTGTCCGTACTGCTATTCCGAAAATAAATTGAGTGACGCGCCAGTCGGCTAACTAAGTCTAGCTAAGGTACACGCGGAGTTTTTTCGCAAACCCCGATAGCTACTTTTTAGCCAAAAATCGAATTACTAACGTTATAACTGTCATCCGATGGCTTTCGCGTTAGAGTAATACATGCAAATTAGACTGCCCCAAATGCCCTTCAAATTCATCACGCCAGACGGGCTGATGGAAGTCACCGTTCGGAACGGTACCCTCAAGGGGAAAACCAGCACCGAGCACTACGCCGCGGCCGCGGCGTTTATCGATCACGGTCCCAAGGCGCTCGAGCGCATTCAAATCACGCCGAATGCCAAAACCCACAGCGAGGTTATGAAAACTTTGCTGACTGGTTTTAAAATCAACCTCAAAGCCCACGCGAAAGAGAGCTTAGACTATCGCGTGCTAGAGGCTCTCAGCACCGCTCAGGGTGTGATCGATCTAGATAACTAAGTTAGCGCAACCGCGGCCAAGAAAATTTCTTGGTCGCCGGTGGGTCTGCTGGTCGCTCTGCCCTACCCGCAGCCGCTTCCCGTAGCTTATCCTTTTTACTCTTCCGCCGACCCTTAATGCCCCCCGTCGGTGGCGAAGGCAGCTCGGTCTCGATCGGCTCAAATCCCTCAATCTGCTCACGCGGCAGATCGATACCATGCCGCTTCTCAATCAGACAGAAATGCGCGTGTGTCTCCGCACTGATAAAATTAAGCGCGACACCGCTCTCGCCCGCCCGTCCGGTCCGACCAATCCGGTGGAGATAATCTACCGCCGAGCGGGGTAGATCAAAATTTACGACGGCCGGTAATTCAATGATATCAATGCCGCGAGCCGCCAAATCTGTGGTCAGTAACACTTGAATCTTGGCCGCTTTAAAATCAGCGAGCGCTTGCGTCCGGGCACCTTGACTCAATTCACCATGAAAGGCGGTCGCGGCGAGGCCGGCCTTGCGCAGTTTTTCCGCGACATGCTCGGTCGCATACTTGGTCGCCAGAAATACGAGCACCCGACTCCATTTATTTTCCTGAACTAAGTGCCGCAATAATTGCGTCCGCCGCAACGGATCCACTTCGATCGCGCGCTGCAAAATATCAGGCGTGGTGGCTGGCTCTGCAGGGATTTCCAACCGCAGGGGATTGCGCAATAGCCCGGCAGCTAATGCCTCAACGCTCGGCGGGAACGTCGCGGAAAATAACAGACTCTGGCGCCGCGCGGGCAGCAGCGCGAGGATACGGGTTAATTCGGCAGTGAAGCCTAGCTCCAGCAAACGATCGGCTTCATCTAACACTAAGATGGAAACCGCCGACAACGAGACGGCATTGTGATCGATGAGATCGAGTAAACGCCCCGGCGTAGCGACGATGATATCCGCCCCGCCCCCGAGGGCCATCATCTGTGGGTTGATCGAGACGCCGCCATAAACCACAAGTATTTTAAGTGGCTCGGCCAGAAATTGCGCATAATTCCGCAGCGACTCCCCGATCTGGGCAGCGAGCTCCCGCGTCGGGGCCAAAATCAGGGCGCGCACCAAGCGGCCCCGTTCGCGCCGCGTCATCGCTAATTTCTGCAATAGAGGCAGCGCAAATGCGGCCGTCTTGCCGGAACCCGTCTGCGCGCAAGCCCACACATCACCGCCACCTAGCACCGCCGGAATGGCGGCCGTCTGGATCGGCGTGGGAGTTAAATATTTTCGAGCGGCTACCGCTCGCAGAAGCGGCGCCGATAATCCTAAATGAGAAAAAGGCATGGTGCGTCGCGCGACCCTTAGGCTAATTTAACAACAATCACATGACCGTTGGCTTTTACCTTGTCGCCGACCACGAGTTGCTTGCGCTTTTGCGTCTCCACCACTCCGTTCAATAAGACGAGCCCCTCGCTGATCAACTGTTTCGCTTCGCCACCGCTCTCGGCCAACCCACCAAATTTGATAAATTGACAGAGCTCGATCGGCACAGCGCGCACCGCGACATTACGCGGGCTGGAGGAATTAGTTTCCTGACGGGGCGTTTTAGCTTTGTTCATGACCATAAGATGAAGGCGGGTTGGGGCTGAGTCCATCCTCAGATTTTATCCTCCGGCGTCGCTAGCCGAATACCATCAGGTTCGATATAAATCCGCCGCTCACGGAAGAGTAAACCAATGGCCTGCTTAAAAGCTTTTTTGCTCATCCCAAAGACTTCCCGAATTTCTTCCGGCAGACTATTATCGTGATAAGGCAAGCGACCGCCCTTGGCTTGGAGAATAGCGATAATCTGATCAGTCAGTGGGCCAATCCGGCGATAACCAGCCTGACCAAGCGCCAAGTCGAGCTTTCCATCGGGTCGAATTCTCCGCACATAGCCCGCCAGCAAATCGCCAATTTTTAAACCCGCGGGCAGCTCGGAATCATAGATCAGGCCCCAGTGAGCGTCATTCACGATCAGGTTATAGCCGAGGGGACTCTTACTTGCGACCAACAGCTTAACGGCTTCGCCTTCACCGTACGTAGCGGGAGTGAGATCGAGCCGACGATTTAATCGGGCGCTGGCGACCAAGCGGTCCGTTTGCTCATCAAGCGCCACCTGCACGACTACCCAGTCTCCGGGATTCAAAGGGCCATCCATCTCCCGAATCGGCAGCAGCAAATCTTTCTCCAAACCCCAATTAAGAAAAACCCCGATGCGTGGACTGACGGCGGCAACTTGCAAATACGCGAATTCCCCGACCGCCGCTTTGGGCTTTTGCGTCGTGGCGACCAAGCGATCTTCGGAATCACGATAAACAAAAACATCAATGCTTCCACCTGGCGTTGCCCCCGGCGGCACATAGCGACCTGGCAGCAAAATTTCCCCATGCGTCCCCCCATCCAAGTAAAACCCGGGTTGAGCGGAGCGAACGATAGGAAGTAAATTGCGTTTGCCGATAAGTGCCATAACGCCCGCAACGTGAACATAACCACGCGCCTTGGGGAGGCAATTCGCTTAATTTTTCAACGCCGCTCAGATTAGCGTAATTACGCTGAGCCGGATGCCCCTACAGCCGGAGTAGACGAATCGCGCGGAAGGCGACGGGGTCATTGTGACCGGCAAAACCGAAGGAACCACTTGTCCGAGTCTGGCCGGGATGAAGGCGGTCGGCCAAACTCTCCTTCACCAAAGCCAGATCGCCCTCAAGAATAAGCGTGCCGTTCAATTCTACCTTTAAAGTCGAGCCGCGCACGGTAACTTCTTCAAAATTCCACTCGCCCGCCGGTCGCTGATAACCGCGCGCCGCCGCGATCATGCCATAGGCCGATCCATGGGCTTGCCGCGGATCAATTTTTTCTCCCGTCACCTGTTCATAATGGTCATCAAGTACCTGCGACTCACACCAACCCGTATAGGCTGCATCCCCCTTACCCGCGTAACGCAAAGCCAAGCCATTGTTGCCTCCCGGCGGCAGCTTAAATTCTAAGCGAGCAACAAAATCCGAAAATTCCTCGGTCGTGTGAATCACTCCGCCTTGCTGAGGCCGGCAGACGATTGCCCCATCAATGATAGCATAGCTCGCCCTGGCCCCCGCCCAGCCAGTGAAATCATGACCATTAAAAGCGCTCCGAAAACCAGCGTGTTCACCGTGGCTCGCCAGCCACTGGTTCGCCTCCGTGGCGCCAATTTCGCGGATAAAAACATTACGCCAGCGAATTTCCCCACCATGCGTTTGCAATTCGATCGGTCCACGGGCCGGAATCGGTTTAGACCGATCATAATAATTTTCTAACCGGGCGTGATCGACGACGAGTTGTTCATTCAACCAAACCGTCACGCGAGCCCCCACCATGACGATTCGGAAATGATTCCACTCCCCGAATGGACGATCCGCTTTAACCAAAGGATCTTTGCCGGCAGCACCCACTGAATTATTCCACAGCCCGCCCGATCCTTTGTCGGCGCCCAAACTGAACTTAGCCGGATCAGTATAATCCCAGATCTGCACCTGCGGACAGCCGCGTAAATAAATCCCCGAGTCGGCCCGTGCCACGGTGCGATAATCAAGCAATAGTTCGAAGTCACCGTAATCGGCTACCGTCGTGGCGTACTTACCATGGCCATCATTAACCAATTCATCACCCGCCGCGTGCCAATGCTTCTGCATATCAGCCGTCCACTCGGCATCTTGCTGCGCGCGCGCGGTGGCGGCCAGGGCCAACCATTGCCGGTGATCAAACGTATCCCCCCCGCGCCAACCGCTGAGATCACGTCCGTTATAAAGAGCGGTGAAGCCGACCGGTGGAGTGACCGCGGCGCAGGCCGACCCACCAATGAACGCGATCAAAAAACATGTATTAATATTGGAGCGAAGCGACATGCGGTGGTGGGTTGAACGTTAGAGTTTGATGGTACGACCTTCGCGAAAGGATTGATCAGCCGCTAGGACGATGCGCAGACTATCCAGCGCACTTTGCCAATGAGCGCTCAGATCGGTTTTCTCGCGCATAGCGCGAAGAAAATTTTCCTGCTCCCGGCGGCACAATTCATCATGGGTCGGCTTGTCGCGGACGGGAATGACTTCATCCGCTTGCAAAAATTTCCCATCGGCACCGCGCGCGGCATGGTGCAAGCGCAACTGCTCGGTCTGCGTGTGCGCCTCCACGTTCGCGGATTGGCCAACGCCCGCCGCCGCCGCGAGAATACTGACCGACCCTTTCGGACCAATCACGTCTTTCACAAAATAAGCGGTCTCACTCATCATCGGCCCCCAACCGGCTTCATACCAACCAACGGACCCGTCCGCAAAAGTAACCTGCAAATGACCATAGTTAAACTGTCCCGGCGCGATTTCATCGGAGAGCCGAGCGCCGATACCGTTCACACTGACCGGCCGGGACTCAGTCATCCGGCACATCACATCGACATAGTGTACGCCGCAATCAACGATCGGTGAGGTCGCGCGAAGCAAATTTTGATGAGTCGCCCAATCGGCGCCAGCGCTTTGCTGATTTAAATTCATGCGCATCACCAGCGGCTTCCCTAAGGTGCGGGCTAATTCGGTGAATTTTTGCCAAGCCGGATGAACTTGGAGAATGTAGCCCACCACCAGCTGACGTTGCAGCCGTCGCGCCGCGGCGATGACCCGCTCACAGTCCGCTAGATTATCCGCGACCGGCTTCTCTAAAAAAACATGCGCGCCGGCTTCCAAGGCCGCCAGGGCGTACGGGGCATGGGTCTCCACGTAAGTACTAATACAGACGACGTCAGGTTTGGTTTGCGCAAGCGCCTGATAATAATCCGCAAATTCTGCATAACTTCCGCCAAACTCCGTATTCAGTTTTCCACGAGAAGCTGGCCCGCGCGCGACGAGACCGACGATCGTAAAATCAGACGATAAATTATGATAAGCCCGCGCATGCGATTTTCCCATGTGACCGCAGCCCACCACGAGGACCCGTAATTTAATACTCATGGTTGTACGCCCTCGCTCAACGTTGCGCCGCGCCACTTCCCGCCAGCCCCCCGGGACCAGCGGTCGGCGGTCGGAAAAAAAGCGCTAGGCCAATAGCCGCGATAGACGCTGTCGCCAGCGGCACCAGAAAAAGCCCCCGAAAATCAGTCCCCGTGCCCGTGGTGTAAATTTTCTGAATGAGGTACGGACAGAGGGAGTTCGCGAGCAAAGCCCCGACCCCGAGGATCTGTAAATTAAAGAGCCCCTGGGCACTGGTCCGGATATCTTTCGGACAATAAGCATCCACAAAAATATAAACGGTCGCGAAGAAGAAAGCGTAACAGATGCCATGCAGCACTTGGACCAAGATGATCATAGCCGCACTCTGGGGGTAAAAAGCGTAGACCGCAAAACGGGCGGCGTGCCCCAAAATCCCCACGATCATGGTCGTGCGCCACCCGAATTTCTTCAACGTCGCTCCGAGAACGAACATCGTAAGAATTTCGGCCACCTGACCGATGCTCATGATCGGGGTGATCCAATTAGCCGCAATCCCGACGCCCCCAGCGGCGCGCGCGGTGCCGAGAAAAACCCCCGTCCAATTAAAATAACAATTATGCACAAAAGAATCCACCAGCGTCACCAACCACAGGGTAAGCAGAAAGGGATGACGCAAAAGTTTGAAAGCTTCGACCCACGCCAATTTTTCCCCGACCGGTCCCGCCACTTTCGGTGCGCTCCGCGGCAGGGTTAGACTGAAGACCGCCAACACAAGCGAGGCGAGACCCGCGACGATGAACGTCCATTTGGTCGCTGCTTGGGCGGCTGCACCCGTCAATGGATTAGCCAAAGCGGTGCTTAACCACGCCACCAGACCAACGGGCTGCGCCGCGCTCACGGCCGCCCAATTAACAAAAATAAAAGTGAAGGGCCACGCGGCGAGAATCCACCCGAGGGTGCCGCCCATGCGCACGAGACCAAATTCCTTGTCGGGATTGCGCATATTGGCAAAGGCGATCGAATTGGTGATCGAGATGGTGGGGACATAAAACAAGCAGTGCGCGAGCATCAGAAAAAAGAACGTGCTAAAGTCTCGCGTGAACCCGCAGCCGAGAATGGCCAGACCGCCGACGAGATGCGAGAAAGCCAAAAATTTCTCCGGGACAAAACGCCGATCAGCCCACTGATTGCTAAAAAACATTCCGACAATAGAGGCGACCGGAAAGGCATTGAGGATCAGTGATTGCTGGCCCGGCGTAAAACCCAGACTCGGCAAATAGCCAAAAATTAGCGG
Organism: Opitutaceae bacterium; assembly: GCA_005787865.1. Lineage (GTDB taxonomy): Bacteria > Verrucomicrobiota > Verrucomicrobiia > Opitutales > Opitutaceae > Lacunisphaera. The sequence goes on from SXZN01000241.1 coordinate 11,584, forward strand.
GAGCCAGGCCCCCCAGATAAAAAACTCTAGCACCATCATGAAAAAAAGCTGAGCCTTACTGGTGGAAGCGGGGGAAGTCATAGAAAAGACAGCAGAGCGATTCAAAATAATTTACGGGGTGAAACAAAAACCACGGTCTCGGTCATCTGGGCAAAGGAAGCCCAACCCCGCCAGCGTAAAATAACTCGCGACCTGAAATTAGCGGCGGCCCGCGCCAATTTTTCACTGGTTAAGGATTGCGAGCGAACCAGCTCTCGGCCACGTACGTAAGCGCGGTCCCACCCTTCCCCATGAAATCTTCCCTGGTACAATCACGCCGTGCTTTTGTTAAAACCATCAGCACGGCCACCCTGGCAGCTCCTTTTATAACGCGCCGGCTGATTGCCAATCCGCCGAGCACAATCCTGCGCCACGCTAGCTTTGGTGCTTCCGGCATGGCGTGGTCCGATCTCGAGGTTCTGTGCAGCAATCCGTTCGTCAAACTAGTCGCCGTGGCCGAAGTTGATTTAAATCGACTGGAAAATGTGAAGGCCAATTTTCCGGGAGTTAAAATTTATCAAGACTGGCGGGAGCTGTTGGATAAAGAAGGCTCCCAGATTGACTCCGTTAACGTCTCTGTACCCGACCATCTCCACGCGCCGATTGCGCTCTCCGCGATGCAACTGGGCAAGCACGTCTACTGTCAAAAACCACTGGCGCACGATTTGCACGAGACGCGCATCTTAACCGAATACGCCCGCGAGAAAAAGCTTATCACGCAAATGGGCATTCAGATTCATTCCCAAAAAGTTTACCGGCAAGCGGTCGCATTAGTGCAGAGTGGCGTGATCGGTAAGATCAAAGAAGTCCACACCTGGAGCAGTAAAAAATGGGGTGATACGGGCGCCCCCCCCAGCAAGGGCGCCACTCCCCCCAGTGGCTTCAATTGGGATTTGTGGCTAGGGGGCTGCGCGGATCGGCCTTTTGTCGGCAACGACTATTATCACCCCGCCCAATGGCGCCGGCGGCTTGATTTTGGCACCGGCACTTTTGGCGATATGGGCTGCCATATTTTTGATCCAGTTTTTGAATCACTCGCATTGACGGCGCCGCTGTCACTGCGTTCCGAAGGTCCAGCCCCCGACGCTTGGAATTGGGCGAACAATGCGAATATTCGCTATACTTTCCCGGGCACGCGCTACACGGAAAATTCCACGATTGCGGTGACGTGGTATGATGGGGACAACCGACCACCGGCGGAAATTCAAGCGCTGGTGACTGCGCCTAAAGCGAGTCCGCGAAAATCCGCCACGGCGAAACCCGAGGATGAACTCAATCAAGGCTCAATTTTCATCGGCACCGCTGGCGTGCTGCACGTGCCGCATATCGCCACCCCCAAACTTTATCCGGTAGAAAAATTTCAGGATTACCCCATGCCCCCCGTGCAAGGTTCACACCATTGGAACGATTGGGCCCAAGCCTGCGTGGGCGGCCCCGGTAAGCCGACCGCCTCGTTCGATTATTCCGGTCCACTAACGGAAACCGTCTTACTCGGCACCGTGGCGGTGCGCTTTCCGCACACCACCTTAGATTGGAACGCGGCGCGTCTGCAATTTACCAACGTACCCGCCGCCAATGCATTTTTGCGCCGGACTTATCGGGCAGGCTGGAATGTCGCCGGACTATAACCCCGCTGGCTATTAAAATCTTGCTACCATTGTCTGTTTAAAAATAACCCACTTATGCCTTCTCCCTCTGTTGCTCGCTCTGCGGCTCATCGCCTGACCCCTGGCGAAGTCGCCCAATACCACGACCAAGGTTATCACATATTCCGGCAGCCGGTTTTTTCCCCAGAAAAGTTTGCCGGACTCAAAAACTGCTTCGAGAAAATCTTGAGCAACCTGGAGACCGATGTTCGCCCTGAGTCGATGGATGTCCCGCACTTTCAGCATCCCGAACTGTTCGAATGGCTGATGGCCGATGAAGTACTCGACCTCGTGTCGCCTATCCTCGGACCCGACATTGCGCTTTTTGCTAGCCATTTTATCTGCAAACCACGCGGCAACGGTAAGCGCGTTCCGTGGCATGAGGACTCCCATTATTGGAACACGATGATCACGCCGATGGAAGTGGTCACGGTCTGGGTCGCGATTGATCCTTCCAGTACTGAAAATGGCTGCATGCGCATCATCCCGCGCACGCACACCTCCGGCAAACAAGGTTTCTCCGATTACGATGACCTCAAACCCGGCGAGGCGGTTTTTAATGATGAGATTAAAGCGACGCAGCGCGATAGCACTCAAGCGATCCCCATCGAGCTCGAGGCTAACCAATGCAGTTTACACGATGGCCGCATTATTCACGGCAGTGAGCCCAACACGAGCAGCAAGCGGCGCTGTGGCTACACAATGCGTTTCGTGAGCACGCGCGTTCGCGCCAATCACGAACAAATCGGCGCATGGCATCACCTCTATTTAGTTCGGGGCAAGGATCACGCGGGCAATGTTTATGGCGACACCACCAAAGCCTATCCTGAGCTCGCCCGCTTCCGCGCCAAGCACGGGAAAAACGGTCATTAAGCAACGGCTGATCAGTTGTTCTCGGCAGCTGACGGTTACGAGAGCTTGCCGATAATCTAGTCCCTTTCCCCGCCCATGGAAAACTTGGCCAGCTACGGATTCGCTATCCTGGTTGGCTTTGCTCTGAGTGCAGCTTGCGGACTGCGCATCTTCGCTCCCCTGGCGATGGTGTCGATTGGGCTGCACTTTGGCTGGATTAATCCCAGCTCGGGGTTTGCCTGGCTCGGTTCGCTACCGGCCATGGTCTGTCTTTCCTGCGCCTGTGTCGTAGAAATCCTCGGGATGCTGATTCCGTGGCTTGATCATGCACTGGATGTGGCCGGGGCGCCGTTCGCAGCGCTGGCCGGCACGGTTATCATGGCCGCGCAACTCGCCGCAGCGTCGGGCCTCGATACGAGTGCCGTACCCCCATGGTTAACGGGGACGCTAGCCATTGTGGTGGGCGGTGGCGCCGCGTTCAGCGTACATGCCGCGACCGGCATCCTGCGGGCAGGTTCCACGGCGGTGAGCGGCGGATTATTCAATCCCCTGTTCGCCCTCGCTGAAACTTTTTCGAGCCTAGTGCTAGCAGGACTCGCGATTATACTTCCTCTCCTCGCAGTGTTAGTGGCGATTAGCTTCATAATCGCACTCAGCGCCATGGTCTACTGGGCACGCCAACGGCGTCAGCGGACAAATAAATAATCTCAACGGGACGCAAGTTGGCCAAAGTCTGGACTTCCCCTCAGCTCCCGTTCGTGTTGATTCGTTAGCCCTTTATGTCTCCCGCCCAGGAAATCGCCCGCCGTCGCACTTTTGCGATTATCTCGCACCCGGATGCAGGCAAAACGACGTTAACCGAGAAATTCTTGCTGTACGGCAACGCGCTCCACCTCGCCGGCTCCGTCACGGCCCGCAAAAATCAACGCGCCACCGCTTCCGACTGGATGGAACTAGAAAAGCAGCGCGGCATTTCGATTTCCTCCACGGTCCTGCAATTCGATTACGCGGGCTGCGCCGTCAACTTACTCGACACCCCCGGACACAAAGACTTTTCGGAAGATACTTATCGCGTCCTCACCGCCGTCGACGCGGCCCTCATGGTGATCGACGCCGGCAAAGGCGTGCAGGCACAAACCCGTAAACTTTTCGAAGTTTGCCGCCGCCGTGGCGTACCCATTTTTACGTTCATGAATAAGTGCGATCGCCCGACGCTCAACGCGTTCGCCTTACTCGATGAACTCGAGAGCGTGCTCGGCCTCCAATGTTCACCCGTCATCTGGCCCCTCGGTAATGGTCCTTCTTTCAAAGGAGTTTACGACCGCCGCTCGAAAGAGGTGCATTTGTTTGAACGGGTACCGGGCGGCAAATATCAAGCCCCCGTCAATGTTACCTCCCTCGACGATGACGCCGTGCGCGGCAAACTCGACGACTTCACCTTCAACGAAGTTAAGGAACAACTCGAGATGCTCGATGGCGCCGGCCATGCCTTTGATCTCAAGGCTGTTCAAGCGGGCCAACAGACGCCGGTCTATTTCGGCAGCGCCGTCAATAATTTCGGAATCCAACTCCTCTTAGATGGTTTCCTCAAAGACTCCGTGCCACCCGCACCGCGAACTTCGGTGAGCGTCACCGTACCCGGCATGGCTGCGACCACCACCGCCCGCGAAGTGACTGTTACGAGCGAAAAATTCTCCGGCTTTGTCTTCAAGATCCAAGCCAATATGGATCCCAATCATCGGGACCGCATTGCCTTTTTGCGGGTCTGCTCCGGCAAATTTGAACGCGACATGGTGGTCACGCATCAACGCACCGGCAAACAAGTGCGCCTTTCCTCCTCGCATAAATTATTTGGCCAAGAGCGCGAAACGGTCGACGAAGCTTGGCCGGGCGATGTCATCGGTCTAGTCGGCCACGACTCCTTTGGCATTGGCGATACCCTGACGGAAGATCGTAGCATCGCGTTTGACGAAATCCCGCGTTTCCCGCCCGAGGTTTTTACCTATATCGCTAATCCCAATCCCTCTGATTCCAAAAAGTTTCGCGCCGGTCTTGAGCAACTGCTGCAAGAAGGTGTCGTGCAATCCTTCGCCGCCAAAAATGCTCCTTCAGGGGCAACGCTCCTGGCGGCCGTGGGTCCGTTGCAATTTGAGGTCGTCGAATATCGCCTCAAAGCCGAATACAATGCGGAATCACGCCTCACCCCCACTCCCTGGACGCTGCTGCGCTGGATTTCTTTCGCACCCAGCATCGCGCCACTGCCCGGAAAAAGCTTCGACTTCACGCGCCTGATCATCGCTACCGGCGTCAGCTTTGGCACCGATAAATTCCAGCAACCGATTGCCCTATTTCCCAACGACTGGACGCTTCGTTATTTTAAAGAAAAAAATCCTGAGCTACAGTTGCACGAGCTTCCACTCGAGCAGATTTGACCATTAAGGCGACGGCACCAACGCGGTCGCGATCATTACGAAAACTCAGTTGGAGGGCTTAGTTTTGCTGCTGCCTCTTACCGTCATTGTCGGAATCACGCACCATGGGTGTCACCGGCTCAGGGCCGGGACGAGCGCGGGGCGGAGGAGAATAAGATGGGCCACTCGATCTATCCGTTGGCAGCGGGCGCACCTCCGATCGACGCCTTTCTGGTGAGACCTCCTCCGCTCTTCCAGGAGTCGGATTATATTTAGGGAGAGGGGCACGGTCCCCGCGCGGGGCCGGCGGCCGAGTTACTTTGCGATTATCCGCCGGCGGATTAGCCGACCGCCCAGAGGCGCCATCAGGCCGGGTTCGCGTTGCTTCGGGGGATGAAGGATTGGTGGCCGGAGGCGAGCGATCACGATCAGCATGACGCTCGGCTGGCGGTGAATGCTGATCATGAGGCTCGGGCCGTTCCTCAGGCTTTCTCCGATGATCAGGAAAATGATGCGGCTCTGGTTTTCTTTGCGGTAAGCGCGGCCTACCAGAATATCGCGGATAGGTGGGATGATAGTGACCAGCGCGATAATCAAATTGCTGATAAAAGGGGGAACTCGAGTAGAGCGAATTAAAATAAAGGGGATCATAGGGCTCATCGGCCAACGAACCGCTCGCCGAGTATGCAGGCAAATAGGTGTAAGTCGTGGTGGTCGGGATCACGGTGAGTTGGACCACCATATACTCCCCCGCCCCACCCTCAATCTCCGGCGGGAAATTCACGCGCACATAGTAGGCGCCAGGCTGAAGGGCACCTCTCGCTTGCAGAAATTCCACGATGGACTGACGCAATTGCAGATTCTCTTCCGCCGTGAGCGGGTGCGACCGAGAAGCTTCCACCACCTTAATTTCATAATTGGCCGCTTGCGACCACGCGGCGGTGGCCGGATTAACCGCGACACAACCGGCCAAAAAATAAATCAGCCCCAAGCATACTCCGATTTTAACTACCGGGAAATTTATTTTCACAAATTAGTTAATCAAAAGGTATTCAGTGGGAGGAAAAGGCGAATAAGCACCACGACCCTGTTGATTAAGACCCAGCCTGCCCGCGGCAGTTCCGCTATCTTTATTTTGTTTAGTGACTGTGCCGAAAGCCCAGCAAAAGAATCCCTAAAACAGTGAATATCGCCCCCAGTAAGGCCGCTTCGTAGCGCTCAAATCGCTGCAGACGAAACCGCTCGAAACCCAGTAAAGTCAGCCAAGTAAAGGCAAGCATACCCGCCAACGTCCCGAGAGCCAAAATCGCACTGAGCACGAAAAACCCCCGCCAGCCGAACTGTACTCCTGACAAATAGACGGGCAGAAAGCCTTCGCAGGGGGAAAGTGTCAGCATCATGAAAAGGCCACTGATGGCAGACCAATCACTCGTGCGGTCCGAAACCATGGTGCTATCTTTGAGCTCATCCTCCCAATGGCTGTGGTTCACTTCATGGCCGCAGGTCGCACTTTCTTGATGCTGCCCGCCAACCAAATGATGATGTAACACTCCGCGACCACGCCATTGCCGCCAAAAATAGAAGGCCCCAATCACCAGCAAGACACCTCCTGCCAGTAGCGGAAATAGCTGCTCCACTTGCTCATCAAGTTTAAAGCCGAACCAAGCCACCCCAAGCCCCAAGAGACTCGTAAGCGCGACGTGCCCTAACCCCGCAAAGATCGCGACCGCAAACGTCTTACCTCTACTCCAACGTCGGGCGCGGGACACCAAGACAAAAGGCAGCCAGTGGGTCGGGATCGCCGCATGAAAAAATGCGACCGTAAACCCGGTGGCGGCAATCGTGGTTAAGACAGCGGAATTCATGCTACAATAAATAGGGAGGGCAAATTGACCCCAACGCGGAGCGCGTGAGCAGGTCGAACGGAGACACTCTAGCAGATGCGTCAAGCCGTAGGAAATCTTTATCGAAGACTCCGTGCGAGCAAAGGACCATTAAACGAGAGCTTTTTCGTGTATTTTTGTAATTCTTTATGACTACCTAGTCATTGTAACCATGCCCACCGATCTCGACGCCGTCCGCACCTACCTGCTGCAACTGCAGGATAGCATCTGCGCGGCATTAGAACGAGAGGATGGCAGCGGTCACTTTCAAGAAGATCCTTGGACGCGACCCGAAGGCGGCGGCGGTCGCTCGCGCGTAATGAGTGCCGGAGCTGTATTCGAAAAAGCGGGGGTCGGATTTTCCCATGTCACCGGCACCAGCCTCCCCGCTTCGGCAACTGCCACGCGCCCGGAACTAGCGGGAAAGTCGTTTCAAGCTCTGGGGGTGTCGCTCGTGTTACATCCCCTTAATCCGTACGTACCGACCGTTCATCTAAACGTCCGTTTCTTCATCGCCGGCGAAGGCGCCGACGCGGTCTGGTGGTTTGGTGGCGGCTTAGATCTCACCCCGTATTATGGGTTTACCGCCGACTGCATTCATTGGCACCGCACGGCGCGGGCCGCCTGTGAACCATTCGGGGCCGATCTTCATCCACGCTTCAAAAAATGGTGTGATGATTATTTTTTCCTGAAACACCGCCAAGAAGCCCGCGGCATTGGCGGATTATTTTTTGATGACTTTAACGCCTTGGGCTTCACTCGCAGTTTTGCCCTGATGCGCAGCATCGGTGATGCCTTTTTGCCCGCTTATCTGCCGATTGTGCAGCAGCGCAAAGCAACTCCCTACGGCCAACGGGAACGTGATTTTCAACTCTATCGCCGTGGCCGCTATGTTGAATTCAATCTCGTCTGGGACCGCGGCACGCACTTCGGTTTACAAAGTGGTGGTCGCACTGAATCCATTTTAATGTCTCTCCCACCTTTGGTGGCCTGGCACTACAATTGGCAACCCACGCTCGGTACGCCCGAGGCGCAGCTCATGGCTGAGTTTCTTAAACCAAGGGACTGGGCCGAGGCCTAATTTTCACCACGGCCCTCCATTGAAAAAAATCATGAATTCCCGCGAACGTTTCCTCGCCGCCGCTGCCTGCCAGCCGCTCGACCGACCACCGGTCTGGATCATGCGCCAAGCCGGCCGCTATTTACCTGAGTACCGAGCCCTGAAGGCGAAGTCGTCATTCTTGGAGATGGTCAAAACGCCAGAACTGGCCGCGGAAGTGACTTTGCAACCGCTCCGCCGTTTCGCGCTCGATGCCGCTATTATTTTTTCTGACATCCTCGTCATTCCTGAGGCGATGGGCCAAGGGTACAAATTTCGCGATGCGGGGGGAATCGCGATGGATTTTCGGCTCGATGATAGCACGCAGCTCGCTCGCCTCGATAGCACGGGCGTGACCCAGCGCCTCGCTTACGTCGGCCAAGCCTTGGAGCGCGTCAAAGCGGAGCTCAAAGGAGAAAAAGCCCTCCTGGGCTTTGGCGGTTCCCCTTGGACCCTTGCAACGTACATGCTCGAAGGCGGCAGTGCGGACAATTTCGAGCGCAGCAAAACCATTTTTTATTCAGACCGCGCATTTTTTGAGACGCTGATGGAAAAATTAACGGCGGCGCTCATCGATTATTTTAAAATGCAAATCCGCGCGGGCGTTGATGCGATCCAGATTTTTGACTCTTGGGGCGGAATTCTCGCGGGCCAAGATTACGAAGCGGCCTCCCTCCGTTGGATTCGCACCATTATTGCAGCACTGCCCAAGGGGTTTCCCGTCATTCTCTACGCCAAAGGCACTCCGGCCCAACTTACGGATCAGGCCTTCAGCGGCGCCAGCGTCCTCGGCGTCGATTGGACCATTGATCTGGGGGTCGCGCGCAAACTTTTGCCGAGCAACGTCGCCCTCCAAGGTAACCTTGACCCCGTGCTGCTCAACACCACGCCGGAGATCGTCCGCCGCGAAACCTCCCGTTTGTTAAACACCATGCGCGGCACGCGCGGCCATATTTTCAATCTCGGTCACGGGATCATGCCACAAGCCAAGATTGAGTGCATGGAAGCGCTGGTTGCAACGGTGACCGATTGGCAATAGCTGGGCGCAGTAACGGGCAAGATATGCGCAGCCAGTCATCTGATCTCTGCGTATAATCCAATCCACCCACCATCACCATGTCACCAGCATCACCCACGATCGCGATTATCGGAGCCGGCATCACCGGACTAACTGCAGCTTACCGATTAAGCCAACGGGGTTATGCCGTAGAAGTATTTGAACAATCGCCCCAAACGGGGGGGGCGATCCGAACGCTGCGTGAGAACGGCTATGTGATCGAGGGCGGCCCGAACTCTCTCCAATTGGGCGCCAGTGAGGTTCGCCAATTAATCAAGGACCTCGGTCTTGAAGCCGATCTACAAATCGCCAACGCCGTCGCTAAAAAACGATTTATTGTGCGCGGCGGGAAATTTGTCCCCGTGCCGATGTCGCCTCTTTCTTTTTTCCGCACGCCCCTATTTTCCTTTCAGACGAAATGTGCAATTTTTTCTGAAATGCTCAGCCGCGCGCGGGTGCGTCCGACTGATGTGAGTTTGGCGGAATTAGTGCGTTCACATTTTACGCAAGAATTAGTCGACTACGCCCTCAACCCGCTGATCGCTGGTATTTACGCGGGGGATCCGGAAAAGCTCTCCGCTCGCCACGCCTTTCCCGCTTTGTGGGAGGCCGAACGCTCCCACGGTTCCCTGCTCCGCGGCATGCTGGCCAACGCTAAGGCCAAAAAGGCCCGCGGTGAATCAGGGGCGGCGCCC
>SXZN01000242.1 GCA_005787865.1 Opitutaceae bacterium
AAATCCTGCTCAAATGGCTCAAAATGAATATCCGAAGCGTGATCGCGAATCGCCTGCGTCAACACCAGATCGACAAAATGAACCACGGACGGCGTCCCGCCCGTGAGCCCCATCTCACCCCCAGTGCTCGCGGTTACGAGCGGCGAGGCCGCGGCCGCCGCAGGATGCGGCGATCGGTGATTCTCCGGGATTATAATATCAGGATAATGCTCGGCGATGAGACCACGAACTAGGCTGGGCTCAGCGACCCAGCAACCCACCGCGCACCCCAACGCCAAAGTTAGCTCGTCAAGGAGCGAGGGCATAAAAGGATCCGCCACCAGCAGCGCGAGCGCCGTGCCCTCCTCGGCGATCGGCATGATGCCGTAGATCTGCGCCAAACGACTCGGCACCCGCGCCACCAGCGCCGGTGATAAAATAGACGGTACCGTAGCGGGATAGTAAAAACTTAAGGAATCAGCGACTGCCGCAAGCAATTCGGCCGAGGTGAGGAGCCGCCGCTGCAGCACCAAGGCCGCCAGCGACTGACCGGTCCCTTCGTGATCAGCCCACGCCGCGGTCAAAGCCGGGGGCGAGATTAAGCGGCGCGTCGCCAGCAGTTGGTAAATGGCCTGATCAGATCCCTCGAACATGAGGAATTTCGACCGGGCCCACGGTCGAAAATTAAAGGTTAAGTGTACTCGTGAAGTTTAAAACCAAGCCCGAGAAGTTTCTCCCGCATCACAAGCGGCTCTTGCGACTTCTCATAGGCTTCATCCGCCTCAATGAAGTCGCGATTGACCAAGCTCAGGAGATGGGTATCCAAGGTAATCATGCCAAGCGCAGCGCCCGTTTGAATTTCTGAGGGAATGCGAAACGTCTTATTATCGCGGATGAGCGAGCCAATGGAAATGGTATTGACCATGATTTCGTAGGCAGCGATCCGTCCGCCATTTTTCTTTTTGCACAACGACTGGGCGATCACGCAAATAATTGAAGTCGAGAGCTGCGTACGAATCATTTCCCTCGTCGAGGCGGGGAAAGCATCCAAAATGCGATCAACAGTTTTAGCGGCGCTGTTCGTGTGGAGCGTACCGAACACTAAATGGCCCGTTTCGGCGGCACTGATGGCCGCCTCAATCGTTTCAAGATCACGCAACTCACCCACCAGAATCACATCAGGATCTTGCCGCAGCGCGCGCTTGATGGCCTCCGCAAAACTCGGTACATCGGACCCAACTTCGCACTGCGTCACGACGCATTTTTTATGCGCGTGATAATATTCAATGGGATCCTCAATGGTAATAATATGCCTATCACGATTCTCATTAATATAATTTATCATCGACGCTAACGTAGTGGATTTTCCGGACCCAGTGGGACCAGTCACCAGAAATAATCCCCGGGGACGATATAGCAGCTCTTTGATTTTATCCGGCAGACCGATGGAACGAAGATCAAATAATTGATTGGGGATTTGGCGCAGCACCAAGCCGTAATTACCCTTGGTCTTGAGCACACTGACGCGGAAGCGAGCCTTGTCCCCAAAGGCAAAACCAAAGTCAGTACCACCGTTAAGCTTTACCTTCTGGATGTGCTCAGCGGGGGTGATCGCCAGCATCAGGTTCTCGGTATCCGCTGGTCGCAACTCTGGGCCATCGATCGGAGTCATGCTACCGCGCAAACGCAGGCACGGCGGCACGCCAACTTGCAGGTGTAGATCTGAACTTTTCTGATCCACAACCAAGTCCAACAGGTCGTTCATTTCATAACTCATACTCAAGTGGGGGTTGATGCGTAATTAAAGAGGTTCAGTAGACGTTACGGCAAGAATCTCTTTGATCGTGGTCAGGCCGGCGAGCACTTTACGCACACCATCTTCGCGCATCGAGCGCAGGCCGGCCCGCCGCGCCTGCTGCCGGAGGCGAATGGCGGGGGCCTTAGGATAAATAAGCGCGCGTAGGGCATCGTCTACTTGGCAGATCTCAAAAATCCCGAGACGGCCGTAATAACCGGTGCCGGCGCAGGTCGCACAACCCACCCCGCAAGCGAATTCAGCCGTGGCCAACTGCGACGAGGTTAACTCGAGCGCGTAAATTTCGCGCGGGGATGGCGTATAGGCACGGCGGCAATCCCGACAAATGCGCCGGACGAGCCGCTGCCCTAGGACAGCGCGGAGCGCCGCCGCGATCAGAAAAGGCTTCGCCCCGATGTCGAGTAGTCGGGTCACCGCTGAGGGTGCATCATTCGTGTGCAAAGTACTAAAAACCAGATGACCCGTGAGGGCGGCATTAAGCGCAATTTCGGCAGTCTCCCGATCCCGAATTTCCCCCACCATCACGATATTCGGCGCTTGCCGTAACAAGGCACGCAGCGCCGCCGCAAAGGTCATCCCAATGTCCAAATTCACCGGCACCTGATTAACTCCGGACAACTGATACTCCACGGGATCCTCCACCGTAATAATTTTCCGATCAGGGCGATTTAGGTGGTGGAGCGCCGCGTAGAGGCTCGTCGTCTTCCCCGAACCCGTCGGCCCAGTGACCAACACAATACCATCAGGCGACTGCAGCAGTTGCGCAAAGGTGCGCTGATCATCTGGCTCAAAGCCTAACTCGGGCAGACCCAATCGTAGGCTGGCTGGGTCGAGGACCCGGAGAACCATACTCTCCCCATGCGCGGTTGGCAGGGAGGAAACCCGTAAATCAAGCGAACGCCCAGGGGCGACAAATCGCATGCGACCATCTTGGGGCAAACGCTTCTCGGCGATACTGAGGTTCGCCATAATTTTAACCCGTGAGAGCAGAGCCAATTCAAATTGCCTGGGTGGGGACGCCACCTCATGCAGCACGCCATCAATCCGATAACGTACCCGCAAGCGTGACGCGAGCGGCTCGAGATGAATATCTGAGGCCCGTCGGTGAATCGCTGCCGTAATAATATCATGCACGAGGCGGATCAGGGGAGCCTCTTGCGGCGCGGCCTCCGAGACTTCAGCGACGGCGGGAATCAGCTGGGCCCGTGGCTCAACCGATGAACTAAGGGCCCGGTGGCTCGCTCGTAAATCAGGCGCCGCGCTATAATGAAAGGCGATGGCCGCGCGGATATCAGCCGATGAAGCAAGTTCTACCTGAACCGGCCGCCCCGCCACATAGTTGAGCCCATCAATAATATCGAGTGCCAGCGGATCAGAGATCGCGACCCGCAAGCGCCCCTGAGCGTGCGCAAAGGGCATGACATGGTGTTCCAGGACAAATGAGCGGGGCAGCGCCGTGAGCACCTCCGCCGAAATTTCCAATCCCGCCAGCAGGATCGAAGGC
>SXZN01000243.1 GCA_005787865.1 Opitutaceae bacterium
AGCCGGCCAGGACACCATTTCGGTGACCGGTAATGTCCTCCGCGATTATCTCACTGATCTCTTTCCGATTCTTGAAGTGGGCACGAGCGCCAAGATGCTTTCGATTGTGCCTTTAATGAAAGGCGGTGGCCTTTTTGAAACAGGAGCCGGCGGCTCTGCCCCGAAGCATGTCCAGCAATTCACCGAAGAAAATTTCCTGCGCTGGGATTCACTCGGCGAATTTTTCGCTCTCAGCGCTTCCTTTGAGCATCTCAGCCTGACCCAAAATAACGCAGCGGCGAAAGTGCTGGCCGATACCCTTGACGCCGCCAACGGCAAATTCCTGGAAAACGATAAATCGCCCGCGCGCAAAGTTGGCGCCGGGATCGATAACCGCGGTTCACATTTCTATCTCGCACTCTACTGGGCACAGGCGCTGGCCGCACAGAGTCAGCACGCCCAGCTGCAGGCCTTATTCAAACCAGTGGCAACCGCGCTGACCGATGGCGAAAAGCAAATCGTGGCCGAACTCATCGCGGTACAAGGTAAACCGGTGGATATCGGTGGCTATTACAAACCCGATGACCGCAAAGCCTCGGCGGCCCTTCGGCCGAGTCTGACTTTTAATAATATCTTAGCGAAATACCTCAGTTAGTCGCGAGCGGAGATATTATCGGAAAATCAGCCAAGGGAGCTACGGGATAATCCACAGCCCTTGAGTTGATGCATCGGGCTGGATAGAGGCCTAGCCTGCGACCACGCACGCTAGGCTCGGCTATCAGCAGCCGTTGGGTGATACCCTGAGCTGAGATGATTGCTAAAACAGTTTACACGGGCGGGTAATCTACAAAGGTTATCAGCGTATACAATTTTTGGCCATGCCTACTGATCAAGCCGCCACTCCGTACCTTCAGTTACCTACGCCCATTCCTCCGGCCGGCGTTTCGCTTATTTTATTTTTATGAATCCACGAATCCAGGTCGCGGGATTACAAATTGCCGCGCCACTGCACGATTTTGTGGAGCACCACGCCGCCCCAGGCAGCGGAATCGCTCCAGCTGACGTTTGGTCAACTTTGGCAACCTTAGTTCGCGAGTTAGCGCCGACTTTGCGCACCCTGCTCGCCAATCGCGATCGGCGGCAGATAAAAATCGATGAATGGCATCGGGCCCAAAGCGATCAGCCTTTTAACCCGAACACTTATCAACGCTTCCTCGTCGACCTCGGTTATCTTTTGCCCGAGCCCGCTGACTTCAGCGTCATTACCGACCAGGTTGATCCAGAGATTAGCCAGATCGCTGGGCCTCAGTTAGTCGTACCGGTGAACAATGCGCGGTACGCACTCAATGCTACCAATGCGCGCTGGGGAAGTTTGTACGATGCGGCGTACGGCACCGACGTTATCAATCTGCAGACCGCGCCCATAACTCCTGGGAAATATAATCCGGTCCGGGGCGCTCACGTAATCGCGTTGGCCCGCGAATTTCTTGCACAAGCGGCGCCGTTGCAAGTGGGTCGGCATCGCGATGCGATCGCCTATTCGGTCGATCACCAAAAACTCAGCGTACGCCTAGCCGATGGCACGACCACCGGTTTGTCGCAGCCCGAAAAATTTGTCGGCTACACTGGGACGACGGCCGCGCCGACCGTGATCTTACTTTGCAATCACGGTTTACATTTTGAAATCCAGATCGATCGATCTCATCCGATTGGCCGCACCGATGCGGCCGGCATCAAAGATGTCGTGCTCGAATCAGCGATCACGACGATTCAGGATTTTGAAGACTCGGTATCCGCCGTGGATTTCGCTGATAAAATTATTATTTATCGCAACTGGCTCGGTTTAAGCCGCGGTAACCTGACGGCTATCTTTGAAAAAAACGGCCGCGAATTTACCCGCGCGCTCAACCCTGACCGCCAGTACACCCGACCCTCGGGCGCCGCCTTAACTTTACCCGGACGTAGTCTTCTGCTGGTGCGTAATGTCGGTCATCATATGTTTACCGATGCCGTCCTTGATCAAGCTGGAGCGGAAATCCCGGAAGGCTTTCTGGATGCACTCATGACGTGTCTCATCGCCAGACATGATCGAGCAAATGGCACAGCCGAGCGTCCGCGCAACAGCCGGACGGGAAGTATTTATATCGTCAAACCGAAGATGCACGGGCCGGAGGAAGTCGCACTCACTTGCGAACTATTTAAGCAGATCGAAGCGGGATTGGGCCTTTCCCCGCTAACGATCAAGCTAGGCATTATGGACGAGGAGCGCCGCACCACGCTCAATTTGCCGGCCTGTCTAAAAATTGCCCGGGAACGCCTCATCTTCATTAATACCGGATTCCTTGATCGAACCGGTGATGAAATTCACACCAGTATGGAAGCTGGGCCGATGGTGCGAAAACACCTGATGAAGCAGCAGCCTTGGATTTTAGCCTACGAAGATTGGAACGTAGACATTGGGCTAGCCGCGGGCCTGCGCGGTCGGGCGCAAATCGGCAAAGGAATGTGGGCGATGCCTGATCTCATGGCCCAAATGCTGGACACAAAAATCGGTCACCCCCAAGCCGGCGCCAACACCGCTTGGGTTCCGTCCCCAACTGCTGCCACGCTTCATGCGATGCATTATCATCGAGTGGATGTAGCAGCCCGCCAAGCGGCGCTCGCTTCGCGGCCCCGCGCTCGCCAGCAAGACCTCCTTACCATTCCATTACTGACTACCTCGACACTGCCCGCGGCTGATTTGCAGCAAGAATTAGATAACAACGCGCAAAGTATTCTCGGTTATGTGGTGCGCTGGATTGATCAAGGCATCGGCTGCTCGAAGGTCCCGGATGTTAATAATATTAGTCTGATGGAAGATCGCGCTACCTTGCGTATTTCTAGCCAGCACATGGCCAATTGGCTGCGCCACGGCCTCTGCAGTGAAACCCAAGTTCGCCAAACCCTCGAGCGAATGGCCGTGATCGTAGATCAGCAAAACTCGGCCGACGTGCATTACCGCCCGATGGCGCCCAATTTTTCGCAGAGCCTCGCTTTCCAAGCGGCCTGCGATCTCGTCTTTGAAGGTTGTCGCCAACCCAACGGTTACACGGAACCGATCTTGCATCGTTATCGGCGCGCCGCCAAAGCCCGCTAGTCGAAGCCTGTAACGAAGACATGACCGCATTTGCGACCCGTCTGTCCGCCCTGCTTCCGCCCGAGCGCCTGCTCTGGGAACCGGCCCAGCTCGCGGCGTATCAGAGCGACGCCTTAACCGCCTATCGCGCTGAGCCAGTTGCCATCGCGATTCCGGAGACAGCGGATGAGGTCATCGCGCTGGTTCGTTTTTGCTTCCAGGAGAAAATTCCTTTCGTGGCCCGCGGTAGCGGGACCAGCTTATCCGGTGGTTCTCTGCCTGTAGCGGGAGGCATCGTCATCGCCTTGAATCGGCTCAACCGCATTTTACACTTGGATCCGCTGCAACGGACCGCCGTCGTTGAACCTGGAGTCATCAATCTTGCCGTCTCCACCGCCGCCTCGCCCCACGGTCTCTATTACTCCCCAGATCCTTCCAGTCAGTCAATTTGCACTATCGGCGGTAACGTGGCCTTCAATTCCGGCGGCGCACATTGCCTGAAATACGGTATGACCTCCAACCATGTGCTCGGTCTCAAGGCCGTACTGGCCACTGGCGAAGTGGTCACCTTTGGCGGTTCGAGCCGCGAACAATTGGGTGCCGATTGGTGCGGATTATTCACGGGCAATGAAGGGCTCTTCGGGATAGCGCTTGAGATAACGCTCCAACTATTACCAAAACCGGAGTGCTATCACACCGTGTTGGCCGGCTATCGCACCTTAGAAGAAGCAGGTGATGCGGTCTCGGCCATTGTAGCCAGTGGACTCTTGCCGGGTGCAATTGAGCTGATGGACGCCTTAGCCTTAGAGGCGGCCACGGCCGCGGTTCATGCCGACTACCCCGCGGGCTGCGCGGCAGTTTTAATTGTAGAACTCGAAGGACCGCGTGAAATCGTCGCCAGCGAACGCGAGCGCTTAGATGCGATTCTGGCTGCGAGTAAACCGGTGCAAATGCGTCCGGCCCGTGATGGCACAGAGCGAATCGCCATCTGGAAAGGCCGCAAAAGTGCTTTCAGTGCAGTCGGGCGACTCTCCCCTGATTTTATTGTGCAAGATGGCGTCGTCCCACGACGTCGACTGGGCGAAGCCCTGCGGCGCATCGGCGAAATGACCAAAGACGCTCAGCTGCGTTGCGCCAACGTGTTTCATGCCGGTGATGGCAACCTCCATCCGCTGATCCTCTACAATGGCCGTAATCCCGGTGAACTTGAGCGCGCCGAAGCTCTGGCCGGACGGATTTTAAAAATGTGCGTGGAGCTAGGTGGCTCGATTACCGGCGAACATGGGGTCGGAGTCGAAAAGCGCGACTACTTGCCCGAGATGTTTAACCCTGAGGAGATGGCCTGTCTGCATCGCATCCGCGATGCCTTCGATCCTTTAGGTCTAGCAAATCCAGGAAAAATGTTTC
>SXZN01000041.1 GCA_005787865.1 Opitutaceae bacterium
CGCGGTCGGCGCCATGTTTGCACGAGATGAAGTACGCGTTGCCCTTGGATTTAGGCATCATGGCAATCATGAGCTTAGCCTCGGCGGCAAACACAGCTGGCAGACCAGCTAACAAGAGGGTGGCGAATAACAGGCAGCGGGAGACGTGATGATTCATAGTGGGTAGCGGGTGGGATAATCAGCGCGCCGGACGGCGTGCACGGAGGTATTTCAAGAATGTCGGTACCGCATTGCGGGTCAAATCATTGGGTGCTCTCACCGCAGAATGCGATTTACTGGCACTGGGAAATGCAAAACTGGCTCAGTCGTTACATCGGAGGTAAGCCCGCGCTAGAAAAGCCGGTCTTCGAGAGTGCCGGAGCAAAGTAACCAACGTTTCGTTAGTTGTATAGTAGGAGGGTAAAAGCCCCTCCTAAAATTTCGGCGCAGCTAGGCTGTAAATGTAATGATCCACGTGGTGATCATACAGCCACTCCGCTTTCTTGAGCGTGCTTATTTTAGTGAACCCTAAGCGCTCGGGGATTTTCTGCGCGCGCAGATTGCTCGTGGCAACGGCAACGATGACGCGACTGACCTTTAATTCTCGAAAAGCATGGTCAATCACCGCGCGGCAGCAGGCCGTCATGATGCCCTGCCCTTGGCTACTGGGGACAATCCAGTAAGCGGGAAAGCCAATGCGATTCGCCCAATCGATCCGGTTGTGGCCGATCACCCCCCACCGCAATCCGTCCCGCAAGGACCGGCTGGGCCCCGTAAACTTTTTCTTTTCTCACCCGCAGTTTTGATGGCCGCACCACAATCTATCGCAGCGCGAACCATTACCATTTTTTAGGTAAAGTATAATGGTGGTTCATCCTCAAACCCCTA
Organism: Opitutaceae bacterium; assembly: GCA_005787865.1. GTDB lineage: Bacteria > Verrucomicrobiota > Verrucomicrobiia > Opitutales > Opitutaceae > Lacunisphaera. The sequence continues at coordinate 868 of SXZN01000041.1, forward strand.
ATCGACCCTAAGAGATTTTCGCCATAACCCCTACCCAACCAAGCGGCTTTGCTTTTAATCTAAAACCAGCTAAGATTAGTCACGATGTTTGCCGATTTTTTTCATTTTAAATCACGCCGCAATTCGCCGGATTACCCTGATCCCATCATAACGGCGGCCGTCGTTCGCCCCCCGGAACCGCGCAATCCCCGCGTAGAAAAAATCATCTTACTGTGCTGGGGCCTCATCGCGGTGAAGCATATCGCGGTGATCTGGGCAGTGTCGCATTACGCCGTGCCTTTCCATCAGCTCTGGATTAATGCCCCGACCTTCCTCCTCGGGCTGCTCGCCACGCTCGTTTATTACGGTGACGAGTAAGCACCGTTTTTGATTGGGGCTTTTAGTTTTTAGCTGCTGACTGTGGTCCGCTGCCCTCAGCTTTTCGCTTGGGGGACTAACTCCATCCATCAACTCTTCATTATTATGCCCGCTGTTCCTGGTCTCCGTAGTAACTATCTAAAAACTGGCCGCTTGGTTTATTTTGGCCGCATGTTGGACAAAATTCGCCTGCAGGCCGTCGGCCAGCTGCCGGCGGATTACGTTGGCAACCTCAGCAAAGGCTTTGACCTCCGCTGCTGTAATTTCTTGCGCGTGCCGTACGCTACCTTGCAGGCGCGCACGCTCACTGGCGGCACGGATGAAGAAATTCTGGCTTGGGCCTTCGCGACGGGTGGCGCGCGCACGGACGAAGAATGCCTCGCTTGGAATTCGTTTCTCATGAAACGCGGCTGGCGCGATGACGGCAGCGCCATGCTCCAGACGCGCATCAAAGAATTTGGCCTTGAGGGAAAGCCCATCGAAACTTTTTTTGATCTTAACGAATTTGACGAAGGTCGCAATCCCGTCATCGCCCAAGCTTGGTTAACTTAACCCGATGGTCCGCTTTCGCCCCCGCCGCCGCACTTGGCTCATTCTAATCAGCGGCTCTCTCCTGCTCGCTTTAGCCGCGCTTGCCTGGGGGCGCCGACAGATGCGGGGCAGCCTAGCCCAACTAGATGGCGTGCAAGCAGTGAGCGGTCTCACCGCGTCCGTCACTATCACGCGCGATGCGCTAGGCGTACCCACAATTACTGGCGCTAACCGCCGCGATGTCGCCCGTGCCACCGGCTTTGTCCATGCGCAGGATCGTTTTTTTCAAATGGATCTTTTGCGCCGGCGAGGCGCCGGAGAATTAGCGGAACTCTTCGGCCGCGCCGCGCTCCCCCTCGATCAAGAGGCGCGGCGTCATGGATTCCGGCGGACGGCGGTGCAGGTACTGACCCAAGCGAATCCAGCGGATCGCGACTTACTGAGTGCTTACACGGCAGGTGTTAATGCCGGACTCGCCGCCCTCGCCAAAACACCGTGGGAATACCTGGCCCTTCGGCTCACCCCGCAACCTTGGCGCGAAGAAGATTCGGTGCTTTGCATTTACGCTATGTGGTTTGACCTCCAGGACCACGAAGGATCTTTCGAGCTTAACCGCGAAGCGTTGCGCCGAACCCTCAGCCAAGGGGCGCTCGATTTTCTCGCCCCGCGCGGCAACTCATGGGATGCCGCCTTGGACGGGAGTGTATTCCCCGTCGCGCCGCTGCCGAAATTTGGTTTTAAACCTAATGGGACGCCGCCGCGAAGCGCCCGTCTGGCGCCCGAACCTGAATCGCGTTTCGTTCTCGGTTCTAATGCCTTTGCCGTCAGTGGCGCCCACACCGCCACCGGCGCCGCCCTCCTCGCGAACGATATGCACCTCGGCCTCGCCGTGCCGCACATTTGGTATCGCGCGGTATTACAGTGGACGGATGCAACCGGTCCGCGCCGCATCGTCGGGGTCACTTTACCCGGGACCCCAATCATGACTATCGGCAGCAATGGCCATGTAGCTTGGGGCTTCACCGATGCCTACGCCGATACGACGGATGTTATCGTAACGGAAACTGAAGCCGTGGCGCAAACCTACTACCGCACCCCGCAGGGTTGGGCCGAAATCCAAGACCGGCAGGAGGAAATTAAAGTGAAGGGCGAAAAACCGGTACCGTTTATTGCCCGTTGGACCGAGTGGGGCCCGATTATTGCGGGGCCCAAAGAGGGCCGCTACCACGTCTTGCGTTGGACGGCCCACGACGCCGAGGCGACCAACCTCCGCCTGCGCGATATGGAAACAGTGCGCACGACAACCGAAGCACTGGCCGTGGCGCACCAAGCTGGTTTACCCAATGAAAATATCCTGATCGCTGACGCCGACGGACAAATTGCCTGGACCATTATCGGTCGGGTTCCTCGGCGCGTGGGCTACGACGGCCGCTTGCCGGTCTCTTGGGCTTACGGGGACCGCCGCTGGGACGGCTGGCTCAAGCCCGAGGAAATCCCGGTCATCACAACGCAACCCCAAGGTCACGCCGCGGCTACCTTGGCAACCGAGGGGATTTTATGGTCGGGCAATAATCGCGCGGTGGGCGGCGCGGCTTACGCGCAACTAGGCGACAGCGGATATGATGATGGTCCCCGCGCTCGCCAGATTCGGGATGATCTCCGAGCGCTCCTGGCCTCAGGAAAAAAAGCGACCCCCGCCGATCTGCACGCGGTGCAACTCGATGATCGCGCGGTCTTCTTGGAACGCTGGCAGAAATTTTTTAATGAGGTGTTAACTGATGCGGTGATTGTCACCAATCCCGCCCTCGCCCAACTGCGCGCCACCGTGCGCCAATGGCAGGGGCATGCGAGCATTGACTCGGCGGCTTACCGGTTAGTTAAAAATTTTCGCGGCCACGTAGCCGAACGTGCGTTGGCGCCATTCACCGAGCTCGCTGAAGCCAGCGACACTCCGTTTAATTATCGCAACTTCATGTTTGAAGATGCGCTCTGGCAATTAGTGCACGAGCAACCAGCCCGCTTACTCAATCCCGCGCATGCTTCCTGGTCAGCTCTGCTGCTAGCGGCCGCGAATGACGTCCTCGCTGATACGCAAGCAGCCGGTCTAGCGTCGGCAGATTTCACCTGGGGTAAACGCAACCGGCTCGCCATGCAGCATCCCTTCAGCCGCATTCTGCCGGCATGGATCGCCCAATTCCTCAACCTTCCCACGCAGCCGCTGCCGGGTGACAACGACATGCCGCGTGTGCAAAGTCCCCGCGCCGGCCAATCTGAACGGCTCGTGGTCTCGCCTGGTCGTGAGAGCGAAGGAATTTTTACGATGCCAGGCGGCCAAAGCGGCCACCCGCTCTCTCCTTATTACCGCGCTGGTCATGAGGCGTGGGCGCGCGGCGATCCGACGCCTCTGCTTCCCGGCCCGACGCAACACACCTTGAGCCTGCAGCCCTGATATTTTTGTAATCAGAGCAGAGCCGATCGCTAAATTACGGCACCACTCTCCCCTCCAAAATATGCCTCTCCACCTCCTGCCCCATCCGCTCGGCGCTCATGTGCTGACGCATTTGCGCGACCAGACGACTAAGCCCGCCCTTTTCCGCACCCTCAGTTATCAAATCTCTCTCTTACTCGCGCTTGAAGCTACGCGTGATCTCGCCACGACGGATAAGCTGATCGCAACCCCCATGGAGTCCACCACCGGCCGCGTGCTCGCAAAGCCGCTGGTGATCGTTCCTATATTGCGCGCCGGCCTCGGGATGCTGCAGCCATTTCATGATATCTTTCCTGATGTCTCGGTCGGCTACGTCGGCTTGGAGCGCGATCATCAGACGGCCGTGGCACGCAGTTATTATTGCAAGTTGCCGCCACTCACGGCCGCCCGCGTCCTCGTCGTTGACCCGATGCTGGCGACGGGTGGTTCCGCGGTGCAGGCGATCGATATTGTTAAGGCGGCGGGCGGGACAGAAATTATTTTCGTCTGCATCGTCGCTTCACCCGAAGGGGTCGCCACTTTACAAAAAGCCCACCCAGAGATTCCCATCCACGCCGGCGCCCTTGATCGTGAGCTTAACCAAAAAAAATATATTCTTCCTGGCTTAGGTGATTTTGGGGATCGCTTGTACGGCACTTAAAGGGCCGGCGGACCAGGCAACTGACCCCAGGCCTCATTGAGCGCGGTGACGAAAAGATTTAGGTCGCCGCCGCCGGCACCACAAACGGGGCCCGATACTGACGCGTCAAAAGAGCATTCGCCGCCGCCGCCTCAGGGCCGATAAAGCATTCGCGCTTGGGGTCGATGGCCAGCGGCACTCCGAGGGTGAGTGACGCCTTTGCTGGGTCGACTTGGTTAATCGCCAAATGCTCCATCATTCGACCATGCGCTTCGGCGAGCAACGGCTGGCCCTGTAGCTTAGCCTGCGCCTCGCCGGCGACGACACTCTGGCCGAGTTGGTGAGAAATGTTACCAAGATGACAAAGCGAGCTGGAAACATGCGCTTCCTCGAGGGGCCCATAAAGTTCCGCAGTCTTACGACTGCGCACGACATCAATAAAATTCTGCATCAAGCGATCCGTGCCCTTAAACTCCTTCAGCAAGCGCCCATTTAAATCATAGGCCGAGGCCGTAAAATAGGAGTCACTAACAATGTAGCCGTGTTCGCAATCGATCACGTTGCCGATGGAGACTCCCCGGTATTTATCCATCGCGGTGCCATCGGCCCTTGGCAAACCGCGCACCTCAAAAATCAAGGGAGCCGTCGCATAATCATTAACGACAATTTGGGTATTGGGCGTCTGGCCATCGTCAATGTAACCCAGCCGACCGCCCACGCTAAGGGTGTGCCGTGGCAACCCGGCCTCGCCGAGGAACCAGCGCGCTACATCCATTTGGTGAATGCCTTGATTGCCAACGTCGCCGTTGCCGTAGGCCCAGAACCAATGCCAGTCGTAATGCACAGGTCCATTTTTGGCCGAATTGCGATGCGGCGCGAGCAAAGGCGCTGGACCAGACCAGAGATCATAATTGATGTTGGCCGGGACGGCTTGTGGTCCCGTCACTTGGCCTAGGCTTGGGCGGCGCTTATAACAAAAACCGCGCGCCGCGGTGACCTTGCCCAACTGACCTGACCGCACATAGGCGACTGCTTCAATGAGGCCCTCGCTGGAACGAATCTGCGTGCCCGCTTGCACCACGCGCTGGGACTTGTTGGCGGCAGCCACAAATTGTCGCCCCTCCCAGATATTGTGCGAAATCGGCTTCTCCATGTACACGTCCTTGCCGGCTTGGCAGGCCCAAATCCCCATGAGGGCATGCCAGTGGTTAGGCGTCGCCACCGAGATCACGTCAATATCGGGCGCCGCGAGTAACTCGCGAATATCGGTGTAGGCTTTAATGCCCGCCCCTAACTCCTGCGCATTTTTTCTCAGGACCATCGCATCAACATCGCACAGGGCGACGACGCGTACGCCGGGAACGGCATTAAGGTTTTTTACGTGCGACCGGCCGCGGCCATTGAGCCCGACCACGGCTGCGCGGATTGTATGATTAGCGCCCACGACTTGGCCCCATGAGCGAGCAGATAAGGCGGCGCCGGCGGCCGCGAGCGTGGTGGTTTTTAGAAAATTACGTCGAGTAAGAAAGTGCATAGGGTGGAATTTAAAAATTATTGGCCGGCCGCATATTCGGCATAGTGGGCCGCGACTTGTGCCTCAGTTTCATTACCGAGATGGAAATAAAAACGATAACGTAATGTTAGGTGGCCGCCAGCAGGGATGGTATAATCACCAAGATGAGGTTGATCTTTGCGTCCCTCAAAATCGTGTTGGCCAAAAGGATTAGCCGCAAACAGACCGTAACCCCGCGCCATCCACCAAGTAGGGTGACGCAAATTTTGCGGATGATCAAAGATCGCGACGCCATAAACTTTACCCGCATGCGGTGCGTAAAAATCACACCACGGCGCGCGTTGACCCCAGGCGGCGGCATCGCGCGCCCCGGTCGCAGTGACGATGTGGCCATTACCGGGGAGCTGTCGCTTCTGGTACTGATGCGGCAGCGTCATCCATTGGGCGAGCCGAATGGCCATCGTACCATCTTTGTTGTCACCCAATAACAGCGGTGCATCCGGCAAAGCCCGCAACGTAACCTCGTAGTCGATAAATCTTCCGGTGGCGGTGCCGTGAAAACGCAGCGTCCGCTCATCGCGGCAAATTAAC
>SXZN01000244.1 GCA_005787865.1 Opitutaceae bacterium
ACGGCGGGCGCGGACCAGTTCACCCTCGTAGCGGACATCCACAAAATAATCATCGATCGGCTGGGCGGCTTGGCGGAAGGCAGGATCGCTGGAGCGCACGACGCGAATCCCCTCCAGCAAGCCCATGGCGCGGTACATCTGCAGGCAGAAATCAGCGACGGTGTCGGCCGCGATGCTTTGGAACGCGCTCACCCAGCGGGCCGCGACGTAGGCGGGCAATTGGCGGGCGGTCTGGTCGCGCCAGGTGGACGGGATTTTTTTCGCGTACAGCGGGGTGAATTTACGCTGAATTTTATTTTGAAACGTGAAATTGAAGGTCAGCGGCGCGTCCGTCTTGCGGTGGCGGAGTGTGGTTTGGGTTTCGTGCGGATCGTGATCGCTGTCATGGTAGAAGAACACCATTTCGCCCCCGATCTCCGCTTGGAGTTTCCGGGCGGTGGCGAACTTCGCATACAGAAAGCGGCGCGGAAAAAATCCGCAGGGTTGCTGGCCGAAGCAGATGAGGGGGGCGGCGTTCATGCGCGAGCGGCGGCGGTGGGGGTGGGGCGCAGAAATTCTAAGCCGAGACTGAAAAGCATGCAGGCGGCGCAGCCAATGAGGTTATACCAGAGGTAGGAAATCGAGAGTGTGTTATAAAGCACGATGACCAGAGTCTGCGCGGCCAAGGCGGCCCAGAAAACGCTCGTGCCGCCGACGCGCGGCAAGAAAAAGGCGACGAGAAACAGGCCGAGCACGACGCCGTAAAAAATGGAGCCGATGATATTAATGGCCTCGATGAGGTTTTCGGAGAAGCCCGCGAAGAGGGCGAAGCTGATGGCGATGACGCCCCAGACGGCCGTGAACCATTTAGCGACCCGCACGTTGCGCGCTTCGTCGTGAGCGGCGAGCGGGCGGAAGTGACGCCAGAGATCGATGGTGGATGTGGTGGCGAGCGCATTGAGTTCGCTCGCCTTCGAGCCCAGTGCGGCGGCGATCATGACGGCAATCAGCAGACCGATCACGCCGTGGGGGAGTTGTTCGAGAATGAAGCCGATGAACACATAGTCGGAGTCCTTGGTCGGCGCTCGCGAGTTGGCGGCCAGCAAGGCGGCTTTAGCTTCTTGGCGCACGGCTTCGGTGGCGGCGTTGGCCTCGACCATAGCCGTTCGCGCGGCGCGTTCGCCGGCGTCATCACCGGCGGTGCGGACGGCGAGCCAGGTGTGGATTGTGGACTGTTTGCTCTGGTGCAGCGCAGCGTGTTTAGCCTCGAGGGCGCGCAACGAATCGCCCGCGGGACCGGCGGTCGCGTGCGACCACTCGACGCGGTTGTAGAACAGCGGGGCGGGCTGAAATTGATAAAAAACAAAAACCAGTACGCCGAGGAGCAAGATGCCAAATTGCATCGGGATTTTGAGAACCGCATTGAACATCAGGCCGAGTCGGCTATCGCGCAACGAGGCCCCGCCGATGTAGCGGGAAACCTGCGATTGATCCGTGCCAAAATAGGAAAGCGAAAGAAAGAGTCCCCCGAAAATTCCGGTCCAGAACGTGTAACGCTTTGACGGATCGAAGGAGAAGTCGACGGCGGATAACTTGCCCAAGGCTCCGGCCACGTGGGTGGCTTCGCTGAAGCCCAGGCCGGTGGGCAGACGTGCGAGCAGAATAAAAAATGCGGTAAACATCCCCGCGAAAATAACCCCCATCTGCCATTTTTGGGTCAGGCTCACGGCGGCGCTGCCGCCCGTGACCGTGTACACGATGACCACGAGGCCCGTGCTGATGATGGTGAGATCAAGTCGCCAGCCCAGCACGCTCGCGAGAATGATCGCCGGGGCGTAAATGGTGACGCCCGCGGCGAGACCGCGTTGGAGCAGAAATAAGCTAGCGCCGAGCAAGCGGGTTTTTTGATCAAAGCGTTGGCCTAAATATTCGTAGGCCGTATAAACGCCCAAGCGGCGATAGATCGGCAGAAAGACCACGCAGATGATGATGAGCGCGAGCGGCAGGCCAAAATAGTTTTGCACGAAGCCCATGCCATTTTCGAAGCCCTGGCCGGGGATGGAAAGAAAGGTGATCGCACTCGCCTGCGTGGCCATGACCGAAATCCCGATCGTGCCCCACCGCGTGGAGCGATTGCCCATTAAATAAGTATCGAGGTGATCGGTGTGCCGCGTGCGCCAAGTCCCGTAGGCGGCGATGCCGATGATCGTGACGAGCAGCACGAGCCAATCGAGCGAGTTCATGCGAAAAAGCGGGCAAACCACACGAGGGCTGACACCACAAAAATAAAACTCAGGAACACGAAAATATAGACCCCCCGCCACGTGCTAAATCCGGGAACGCCGGGCGCGGCGTCAGGCGCAGCTTTTTCCTCGCGGCCGGAATTGGTCGGGGGCGGAAGAATCATTGCTTGAGTGAGACCAGATTGGCGAAAAGACGATACGCGCCGGGCACGCCGGCGGGGAGTTGGCGGAAAAAGGCCAACGACGTGTAAACAAAATAGCCCTGGCCGTAGGGAGCGACCAGTATGCTGCTGGTGAGCGGGGCCGCACCCGGATCGTGCATGGCGAGTAAGGCGGTGAATTTGGCCTCATCCCAAGTGCTGGGAAAATAGGCGCCCCGTTCTTGGACCCAGCCGGTAAAATCGGCCGGACCCAGGCGGTTGGGCGTAGTTAACGCGGGGTGATTGGGCGCGAGAAAAGTCACGACGGCATTCTCATCCGTCACGCGAAAGCTCGGCGCATCACCCATGATCGAGAGCGCATACGGCGCGAGGGTCGGTGTCTTTAGACCATTGGGGCGGTTGTATTGTGCGATCACGGTGCCACCCGCTTTACTGTAGGCGAAGAGTCCGCTGAGGTGCGCCGCCAGATCGGTGCGCTCGTTGAAGGCCCGCACGCCGATCACGACGGCGTCGAGATCGTGCAATTTTTCCAGCGTAAGATCAGCGCCCGTTAAGAGAGTTACGGCGTAGCCCATTTGCTGCAGAGCTGCGCTGGTGTTGTCACCGGCGCCCGGCAGGTAGCCTACTTTGCGGCCACGAATGGCGAGATCGAGCGCGACGACTTGGAGGCGGGCGGTGGGTTGCAGCAGGAGCACGGGGAGATGCGGATAGCGGATGGCGATCCGCTGCTGGTCGTAGGTCAGACCATCCAGATCAGCGACCGCTCGGATACTCGCGGTCGCGGGGTGCGCTGGCGCCGTGAGGGTGAACGTGAGTTGGATATTATCCCCCGCGTTTTTGAGGTGAAACGAGTGGGTGGCCGGCGCGGCTTGCCAGCCGGCGGGTAATTCCAGCCGCAACGTCCCCGCCGTGTTGGCGCGGGCGGCGGTGACCTCGATCACCGTAGGCTGGCGGGAGTTGGGGGCCAACAATGCCACTTCGTCGGCAAACGCGAGCGCGACGGGGGCGACAACCGCGAGGGGCCGGCGGGCTTGCGCGGCGGAGGCGGGCGCAACGATTTGGATCGGCTCGTCGCTCACGCTCAAAGTCTGGCCCGCAATTTCAAAAACAAATTCGACGGGGAAGGCCGGTGGGTTAACCGGGCGCCCGATGAGCTCAGCGTCGTCGACCACGCTCATGCCGGCGGTGCCCTCCGCGCGCAGCCAATACGGCTGACTCGGTGGGGTTGATTTCGGTAGGGTGGGCTGGGCTTCGCGGGTGAGCGTTGCGCCAACGGCAAGCGTGGTGCCAACCGCGAGCTCCGTGTTGAGCGAGGGGTAACGAATCGAGACCCAGCGCACGGTAGCTCCACCGGAGCGCAGCGTGGCGCGGTGGGCTAGCGCGAGGATTTCGCCCGGAGTGACCTCGGCTTGGGGACTGATGGTTTCAATGACGAGGCCGAGGCACGCTTGTAAAAGATGATCGAGCTGCGTGCGTTTGGCGGTGAGGACGGGGTCAGCTGGCCACGCGGCCAGACGTTCGCGTAGGGTCAGCAATGCCGCGACGCTCGCCGTTGGATCGGCCGGATTAAAATCAGCGATCGTGGTGTCGATGAGCGTGCCCACGGCCGCGCCACCGGGGTAACGGCTCCAGCTGACATCGACGCCGTCGAGGAGGTCGGTCGCGGCCCGATCGCCCGCCAGCAACTCGAAGGTTTCGAGGCGTGAGCTCCTAACCTGAGCCGTGGCCAAGCTGCCAAAGCCTTGGGTGATGTGCATGGCGCGGCTGCGATTGGCGATCGCGCCGAAGGCTTCGCCGGACCCGGGATCGGTGCCCGCGACTTCGAGCTTGAGGGCCTTCGCATAAAGAGGGGAGTTGGCGTTCAGCTGGGAGTTATAAGGGGTGTTGTTGTGGAGAATGCGTTTGGGCTGCCATGGGGTGAGGCCGCTTGAAGGGGCGAGTTGCTCGGGGAAGGCGGTGGGATCGCCGGCCAGCTTGAACGCCTCGAGGGCCAGCACGCTCGAGGCGGTGTGGTGACCATGGGTGCTGCTGGGGGTGGGCGAAAATCGGGTGATGACGACGTCGGGCCGAAATTGGCGGATAACGCGCACGACATCCGCCAACACTTGTTGGCGGTCCCAGATGCGCAGGGTTTCGTTGACGTCTTTGGAGTAGCCGAAATCGAGGGCCCGCGTAAAAAATTGGTGGCCGCCGTCAAGTTGCCGAGCGGCGAGGAGTTCCCACGTACGCGCGAGGCCGAGTTTCTCGCCGAACTCGGGGCCGCTCTCGTTTTGACCGCCGTCACCCCGCGTCAGGGAGAGGTAGCCCGTGCGGTAGCCGCGACCCCGCGCTAGATAAGTAATGAGCTGGGTGTTTTCGTCATCGGGATGCGCGGCGACATAGAGGACGGACCCCAGTTCGCGGAAGGCGCGCAGCTCTTGTAGGATCGGGGTCGCGAGTCGGTTGGTCGCTGTGGCCGGCGGGCGCGGATCGGCGGCGATCGCGCCACCAGCGCTGCAGGCCAAAGCGAATGCGAGTGCAGGCAGGAACGGAAGACGGCGGAAGTTCACGAGGTGGGAGCTAAAATTAAAAGCGAGCCCCTGACGCAAAGATCGGGGCCCACTCGTTGAGGAAGGGAGATGCGGTTGGGGTTACTTGAGCGAGGCAATCAAGTCCTGGTTTAGTTTGGCGTATTCCTCACCGATCGAATTCTTGGCCTTGAGGGCGGCCTCAAGGGAAGCTTGGGCGGCGGCCAGCGCACCGACCTTGTCGCCGGCGGCGGCTAGGATTTTGGCCTTACGATAAACCAAGTAAAAGGTGGCCGGTTGCTTGGCGATGGCCGCATCCATCCAAGCGGCGGCTTTCGTGAGATCTAAGCCGTGGTCAAGGTAGAACATTGCCGCGTTCACGTAAGGCTTTTTGGGTTCCGCCGATGCCATCACGGCTTCGATCTGGGGCACGAGCGAGGTGACGACATCCACCGTGATCTTAATCGGCACCACGGTCTGCGCCCAAATTAAATTGAGCGTGGCGGATTCGTCGCGGAGCGAGGCGAATTCGATCGTGAGAGATTCCACGGGGGAACTGAGAGCGGCTGGAATAACTTTGACGCGGGCGACATCGTTCGCCAAATTATATTTGTAGGAACCCCACTGGGAGGAATCTTGGTGAATGATCACGGTCCACTCTTGCAGGCCGGGAATAGTGAAGAGCTCATAGTGGCCAGCGGGAATCGTGGCGCCGCCGAAGTTAACGGCGGTCGAGAACTTGATCTTCGTCGCTGAGTTTGCCCCGGTGCGCCAGACTTCACCCAAAGGCACCAGCTGGCCGAAGGCTTGGCGGCCCTTGAGGCTGGGCCGAGAGTAATTGATTTCAATATCGGTGAGGCCAACGCGTTGCTTGATCGTTGCCGCCGGACTGGCCGCTGGAAATTCCAAGCTGGGCGCCGGCGTCTGGGCGTGGCTGGAGGCAATCGCTAGCCAGGCGGTGGCCATAACGACGAGGGATTTAATTTTTTGGGTGAGCATAGGGTGGGGGGAATTAATAGAATAAAGTAATCGACCGAGCGGCGACCAGCGAAGAGTGCCGCGGGAGTATCTTCTTACCCATCGGGATAAGCCGCGCGATCGCGGCATAGGGCAAAATGTCTGAGGCATGTTTTAGCGGGGGTACCAATTGCCATCCAGCAAAAGTAATCGGCTGGGGGTGAAAGTAAAATCAGGACTGGCGGTAAACGGATGGGATTTTTTCGGCTGCTTGGCCTGAGGCGGGCTCGCTTGGTGGTCAGGGGTAGCCTGGCCTCGTCCTATGAGTCCGATTGGGCTAGATGCAAAAAAGGCCGCTCGCAAGCGGCCTTTGATCAAAGCACTGAGCCTAATATCAGTTAGTGATATCGTGCGTGTTGCTGTTGCCGCGAATGGGCATGTAGGTCTTGTACCACTCTTTCTGGGCGGCGCTGCCAGCGTAGGCCTTGAGGGCGGCCTCATCGGCAAACTCCATTACGAAAACAGCTGACCATTTACCCTGAACCTTGATGGCCTTGGTCCAGACATGGGTAATCCCCGCGTTGGCCGCGGGCAGGGCTTGGACGCCGTCCAAGGCCGCCTTGATCTGTTCCGGAGTGGCCTCGGCCTTCCAATTGACGGAGACGACATGAATCACGGATTTTGGCGCGGTCTCAGCGAAAGCCGCAGTGGCGCCGAGGGTCAGCAAGCTGGCGGTGAGGAGGGAGGTGAGGAGCTTTTTCATGATGCGATATTTAAGGGGGATGAACGGGGAGGTTAAGCGAGTCGCTACAAGCAACCCGCCGATTACATAACAATCAGTAACCGTTTGCTTAAAAGTCAACTGGGGGAAAAGTCAGAGGTGAGAGGTGAGGGGTTAGAGGTGAGAGGTCGCACCGTTGTTGATTACTATCAACTAGAGCTCAGAGGTCTGCGGTCGGCACCGTTGTTGACTGCTATCAACTCGGTGTTCGTCCTCAGTTCTCGCCATGGGGCGAAACAGAGGCGAAAGGTCAGAGGGTCGATCCGGATCTCAGTTTAACGATTTTCTACTTTCCCACGTTTCATCTTTTCCTTCCCTGGCTTGATTTTATATGATTGACCCCAATCATATAAAATCCTTCCGTCATAGTCATGCGTGTGCCGCAAGAACTCGTGGATTTACGTCGTGAGGAGCTTCGTCGCCTGATTCGGCGCGATGGTTTCTTGCCGGTGGCCGAGATTTGTCGCCGCCTCGCGGTCTCGGAGGCCACCGTGCGCCGCGATCTGGTCGCGGTGGAAGCTAATGGCCACATCACGCGGACTTACGGTGGGGCGTTGGCGGATTATAATAGTTCGTTTGCCTCCGTCACGGAACGCTCCGGTCGCGCGCGACCAGCGAAGGCGCGCATCGCGGAGTGTGCTGTGGCGCAAATCCCGCGGACGGGGACGGTTTTTCTCGATGCGGGCACGACGATTGAAGCGGTCGCGCGAGCGCTCACGCATCGCCGCGACCTCACGCGCTTGGTGGTTGTCACTAATAGCTTAGCCGCCGCCACCGTCTTGGGCGGCGCGACCGGCGTGGAGCTCCATGTGCTCGGCGGCATGTTTCTCAATCGCCAAGCGGCTCTCATGGGCGCGCAAGCCATCAAGGCCCTGGGCGATTGGTCTTTTGACGCCGCATTTCTGGCGGGTGAGGGGATGGACGCGGCGGGCATTAGTAATTCCCACGAGCATATTGCCGGCTTTCAGCGCGCGTTGCTCCCCCAAGCCCAGCGCGTTTGCTTTTGTCTCGATGCCTCCAAGCTCGGTCGCGCCACCCCGCACCGCGTCGCCACTTGGCGCCAACTCTCCGCCCTAATCACCGATGCTTCCGCCTCTCAATTAGTCGCGGCTGGCATTCGGCTGCCGGCTAATAAATATCTCCACGCTTAATATTCTGTGAAAAAATCTACCCCCTCCGATTTAACCAGCCAGCTAATCGACCTCTCGCACCAATTGGGTCGCGAGGACCGGGCCCTCGCTATTTTAGGCGAAGGCAACACCTCCGCCCGTCTCTCGTCTGATACCTTTGTGGTCAAGGCCAGTGGGTCGCATCTCGGCACACTCGCCGCCGCTGGTCTCACCGTCTGCCGACTGGCGGAGTTAGTCGCGCTGTTGGATGTGCGGAAAATTTCTGATGCCGCGGTCGATAGCGCGCTCCTCGCCGCCCGCGTTGATCCCTCGGCAAAAAAGCCTTCGGTCGAGGCGATGTTTCACGCGTGGTTGCTGACCCTGCCGGGCGTTAATTTCGTGGGTCACACTCATCCGGTGATGGTGAATAAAATTTTGTGCACCCCGCACGCGCGGACTTTTGCTACGCGGCGTTTATGCCCCGATGAGATCGTTTGCTGCGGGGCGGAATTCGTCCTCGTGCCCTACGTCGATCCCGGTCTGAAATTGGCCCAGGCGATTCGGCGCGCCGTTCTCGCTTACATCAAGCGTTTGGCGCGGCCGCCTCGGGCTATCCTGCTTGAAAATCACGGTTTGATCGCGCTAGGCGCGACGCCGGCGGCGGTCCTGGCGACGACGTTCATGGCGGTGAAGGCCGCCGAAATTTATACGGGTGCCCAAGCCCTCGGCTCGCCCCGATTTCTTTCTGCTGCCGTGGCCGCCCGGATCGCCGGACGCCCCGATGAACTTTATCGCGAAAAAATGCTCGGTCTGCGTTAATTTAAAAAACTTACCACCATGCCTACCTACAAATTCGTCAACTATCTCTGGGATGATGCGCACGCCGCATCGCTCGATCCGGTCGGTCGCTTGATCTACCGCTCTAACCTGTTGGGCCGCGATCAGCGGATCACCAATACCGGCGGCGGGAATACTTCAGCCAAATTAACCGAAAAAGACCCGCTCTCCGGCCAGCCCACCGCCGTGCTGTGGGTCAAAGGCTCCGGGGGTGACCTCCGCACCAGCACCCGCGAAAATTTCTCCTCGTTGTATCAGCAAAAGCTGATGGACCTCCAACCCCTTTACGCCGCGCAACCGAAGAAGGGTCTCAAGATGCCCGCGGAAGATGACATGGTCGGGATGTATAATCACACCACGTTTAACTTAAATCCTCGGCCGTCTTCGATCGACACCCCGCTGCACGCTTTTATCCCGAGCCAGCACGTCGATCACATGCACCCCAATGCGATTATCTCGATCGCGGCTTCGGCGAATTGCGAAAAATTAACCCAGCAGATTTTCGGCGGCGAAATGGCCTATGTGCCGTGGATGCGGCCTGGCTTTGAGCTCGGCTTGGCCATGCAGGAAATCGTGCGCAAAAATCCCAAAATTAAATCCATCATGATGGGCCAGCACGGCTTCATCTCGTGGGACGATGCGGAGAAGGCTTGTTACATTTACACCCTCGATTGCATCGAGCGCGCTTCGGCTTTCATCGAGACGAAATATGCCGCGAAGGGCGGGGATGCGACCGTCTTTGGTGGCCAGAAATATACCACCCTTGAGGAATCAAAACGCCGGGCGGCATTTGCAGCAATTTTACCTTGGCTGCGGGGTCAAATTTCACAGCAGAAGCGCTTCATCGGGACGGTGCAGGACGACGAGAAAATTCTGCGCTTTGTAAATTCCCGCGACGCCGCTCGATTAGCGGAGCTCGGCACCAGTTGCCCGGATCATTTCCTGCGCACAAAAATCAAGCCGCTTTACGTGGATTGGAATCCCCAGACGGAGGACGGCGCCGCCTTGAAGCAAAAACTCACGGCCCGCTTGCAAGCCTACCGCCAGGATTACGCGGCTTACTACGCCAAATGTAAGCACGCTAACTCACCGGCCATGCGCGACCCCAATCCGACCGTTGTGCTCATCCCTGGTCTGGGCATGATTGCCTGGGGCAAAGATAAATCAGAGTCGCGGGTGACCGCCGAATTTTATAACTGCGCGGTCGAAGTGATGCGCGGGGCCGAAGCGATCGATACCTACATCGCTCTGCCGCAGCAGGAGGCTTTCGATATCGAATATTGGTTGCTCGAAGAAGCTAAATTGAAGCGCATGCCCGCCGAGAAGGAACTCGCGCGGCAGGTGATCCTCGTGATTGGCGCCGGCTCCGGCATCGGCAAGGAAACCGCGCATCGCCTCGTGAAAGACGGTGCGCAAATTGTGTGCGTCGATCTCAAGCTCGAGACCGCGCAAGCTACCGCGAAAGAAATCACCGACAAATACGGCATGGGCATCGGCGTCGCCGGCAGCGGCTTATCGGCCTGCGGCCCCGCCCTCGGTCTCGCCGCCAACGTGATCGATCGGGCCAGCGTTCGCGCCATGCTCGATGAGGTCGCTTTAGCTTACGGCGGTTTTGATTCCATCTGTGTCACCGCCGGCGTGTTCTGGCCAAGCGATACCACCGGTCACATCCCCGATGACAAATGGGCCTTCACCTTCGGCGTGAACGTTACGGGTAGCTACATCGTTGGCGATGAAGCATTCAAGACCTGGAAAGAACAAGGGCTCCGCGGTAACCTCGTGCTCACAACTTCGGCCAATGCCGCGGTCGCGAAAAAAGGTTCCTTGGCCTATGATACCTCCAAGGCGGCCGCTAATCACTTGGTGCGCGAACTCGCGCTGGAACTCGCCCCGCTGGTCCGCGTCAACGGCGTGGCGCCGGCCACCGTGGTGCAGGGCAGTGCCATGTTCCCGCGGGACCGCGTAATCGGTTCGCTGGCGAAATATAATATTCCGTACCAAGAGAGCGAAGCCACGGAATCGCTCGTCACCAAACTCGCGCAATTCTATGCGGATCGCACCTTGACGAAATCGCCGATCACGCCCGCTGACCAAGCGGAGGCCTACTTCCTCCTCGTCTCGTCACGGCTGAGCAAAACCACGGGACAAATTCTCCCCGTTGACGGCGGTCTTCACGAAGCGTTCTTGCGCTGAGTTAATCCTGTCACCTTGCCTCCCTCGTCATCATGAAAATTATCCATTGTGCAGCGGTAGATCTCGGCGCGACCAGTGGTCGCGTGATCGTTGGAACGTGGGCGAAAAATAAACTCACGCTGACGGAAGTGCATCGTTTCCCCAATCAGTTTCGCTCGATTGGCGGACACGATTACTGGGATCTACCCGACCTCTGGACGCAGATCAGCCAAGGCTTGCGCGAGGCCAAGCGCCGCTTCCCCCAGTTGGCGTCCGTGGGCGTGGACACGTGGGGCGTTGATTACGTTTTAGTGAACGATTTAGGCCGGATAGTTTTCCCGACCCACGCTTACCGCGATGCTCGGACGCAACCCGGGTTGAAGCGCTTGGCGAACACCCGCGCCGCCCTGGAGCGAATATACGCGGCGACCGGTATCCCGAATGTTTTCTATAACTCGAGTCTGCAGTTAGCGGAAACGGTGGCACAGTGCCCCGCAGTGACGGATCTCGCCACGCGCTGCTTGTTCCTGCCCGATTATTTTAATTATCTCTTGTCGGGCAAGATGACGAACGAGATTTCTTTTGCCAGCACGACGCAGTTGCTCGACGTGCACGGGACCGACTGGTCGCGCGCTACGCTGGATCATTTTCATCTGCCCGCGACGTGGTTCACCCCACCCATCTTGGCGAATACCGTGCTCGGACCGGTCACTGGTCTACGCGAATTAGCTGGGGTGAAAGTTGTCGCCGTGCCCGGCCACGATACGGCCTGTGCCTACGACGCGATGCCCGCTAATCCGGCGGGCGGGGATCTTTATATTAGCTCTGGCACGTGGTCACTGGTGGGTTTTGAGAGCGACACGCCGGTGCTCGGGGCGGGCGCGCTCGCGGCGCGAATTTCCAACGAACGCATTGGGGACGGTCGCTATCGTCCGCTGACCAACGTGATCGGTCTGTGGCTACTCGAGCAAACGCTGAAAGAATTCGCTGCCCGCCCAACCAACGATCGCGCTTGGGCGAAACTCATTACGGCCGCCACCCGATTGCCAGCGCCGAAGCAATTGCTTGATGTAACCGATCCGGTCTTCGTCAATCCACCCTCGATGCGCGCCGCGATCGATGCGCAGTTAAAAAAGCGCAAACTGCCGATCCCCAAAAATCTCGCCGCTTACACGCGCTTGATTTGCGCTTCACTCGGGCAAGGGCACGCCGATGCGTTGCGCGCTTTCGAGCGCCTCGCGGGGCGGCAATTCTCCCGCATCCTGATCGTGGGGGGCGGTTCAAAAAATCGGCTTCTCTGTCAGGCCACCGCCAACGCGAGTGGCCGTCCGGTGCACGCCTTCACGCTCGAAGGCACTGCGGTGGGCAACATTGCTTCACAGTTGATCGGTCTGCGCGCGGTGCGTAATCTCGCGGCTTTCCGCGCCTTGTTTTCTCGGCAACTCACTCCCGTTATTTATACCCCGCAATCTGTATGAACTTATCCACTTCCCGGGCTGCCATTACTTCCGCCTATCGTCTCGCGCTCGCCGCTTATGCGGAGCGCGGGGTAGACACCGATGCCGCCATCAAGCGCGCGCTCGCCGTGCCGATCTCGTTGCATTGCTGGCAAGCCGACGATGTGCGCGGCTTGGAAACTCCCCAAGAAGGACTGGTCGGTTGCGGCACGCTCGCCACGGGCAGTTATCCCGGTCGCGCGCGCAACGGCGACGAGATGCGGGCGGACCTTGATCTCGTGTTAAAATTGCTACCCGGTAAACAACGGCTGAACCTCCACGCTTTTTACGCTGAGACCGGCAAAAAAACGATCGAACGTGATGCCCTGACCCCCGCGCATTTCTCGCGTTGGTTAGATTGGGCCCAGGACCGGCGCGTCGGCTTAGATTTTAATCCCACCTATTTCGCCCACGAGTTAGCTAACTCCGGTTTTACACTCGCCAGTGCCGATAGAAACGTACGCGAATTCTGGATTGAACACGGTCGGGTGAGTCGCCGAATCGCGCAGCATTTTTCTAAAAAACTCGGCTCGCCTAGTGTCGTTAATCACTGGATTCCTGATGGCACCAAAGATCAGCCGGCCGATCGCTGGGCCCCGCGCGCCCGACTCGTGGAGTCGCTCGACGCCATCTTGGCCGACACAAAGGTGAGTCGCGCGCATTGCGTCGATGCCGTGGAAGGAAAACTTTTTGGCATTGGTAGTGAGGATTATGTCGTCGGCTCCAACGAATTTTATGCGGCCTACGCGCAGAGTCGGTCGGTCGTCCCGTGTCTCGATCTCGGTCATTATCATCCGACCGAATCAGTCGCCGATAAAGTGTCCGCGCTGTTGCAATTTCATCCGCGGCTCTTGTTGCACACGAGTCGGCCGATTCGCTGGGATAGCGATCACGTGGTGATTCTGGATGATGCCGTCCGCGCGCTCTTTACCGAAATCGCTCGGGGTGGGGCATTCAATCGCGTCTTCGTCGCGCTCGATTTCTTTGATGCCAGCATCAATCGCATCGCGGCGTATGTCGTCGGCGCCCGCGCCACGCGGCAAGCGATCCTGCTCGGGTTGCTGGATCCGAACAAATTATTAAAGGCGGCTGAGGCCGGTGGCCGCGGCCACGAGCGTTTGGCGCTGATGGAACAATCGAAGGCCATGCCTTGGGGCGCGGTGTGGGATATGCTTTGCGTGCGCGGCGGGACCCCGCCGGCCGCCACGTGGCTCACGGCAGTGGCGAATTACGAAACCAAAGTACTCAGTCGGCGCGGTTAAGTTTTAAGCGAGCTGCGCTCGGCGCCCTTCGCAGGGCTCGGGCGCTCCGCGAAAAAATAAATTATGGCCTATTCTAAGCACATCGAAAATCCGGACGTTATCCTGATTGGAAGCGGCGTGATGTCGGCTAATCTCGGCGCGCTACTCAAGCGACTGGAGCAGAAGTTAAAGATTCAATTATATGAAGTGACGGCGGAGTTAGCGCAGGAAAGTTCGCATGGCTGGAACAACGCGGGCACGGGTCATGCGGGAATTTGCGAGCTCAGTTACACGCCCAAGCGGGAAGCTGATGGGACGGTTAATGTGCAAAAGGTCATCGAGATTTATGAGCAATTTTCACACTCCAAACAATTTTGGAGCTACGCAGTCGCGGAAGGCATGATCAATCAGCCCCGCGAATTCATCAATCCGATCCAGCATATCAGCTTTGTGCATGGGGCGGACCAAGTGGATTTTTTGCGCGCCCGGCACGCGGGTATGGCGGCGCATCACTTTTTTGCCGACATGAATTACAGCACAGACGCGGCGACGATTGGCGGTTGGGCCCCTTTGTTGGTGGAAGGGCGGGATCCGGCGGTGCCGATTGCGGCCACACAGATGACGAGTGGGACGGATGTAAATTTTGGAGTGATTTCGCGAAAATTATTAAATTGGCTCCACGCCCAACCGGGGTGCGGCCTCGCGACTAATCATCGCGTGGTGGATCTGAAGAAAACCGCGACTGGTTGGACGGTGAGCAGTCGTGATCTGACCACCGGCGAGCTGCGCCAGAATCACGCGAAATTTGTTTTCGTGGGGGCCGGCGGCGGCAGCTTACATTTACTGCAGCAAGCCGGCATTCCGGAAAGCAAAGGCATCGGCGGTTTCCCGATTGGTGGCCAGTGGCTAGTCTGTGATAATCCCGCGATTGTGGAACGGCACGCGGCGAAAGTTTATGGGCAGGCGCTGGACGCCGCCCCAACGATGGCCGTACCGCACCTCGACCAGCGCGTCCTCGATGGCAAAAAAACGCTGCTCTTTGGACCGTTCGCCGCATGGACGACAAAATTTCTGCAACGTCAAGGGAGTTGGCTGGACCTGCCGGCCTCGGTGAAACCCCATAATTTTTTAACGCTGCTAAAGATTGCCGCGACGAATCTGCCCTTAGTTCGCTATTTGGTGCAGCAAGGCACGCAGAGTATGGCGGATCGCTTGGCGGTCCTGCATATTTTTTATCCCAACGCACAGGCCAAGGATTGGCAGCTCATCGATGCGGGCATTCGCGTTCAAGCGATCAAGAAAACCGATGGGGAAGCGGGCATTGTGCATTACGGTACGGAAGTCATCACCAACGCCGATCGCACGATTTCCGCGCTGCTCGGGGCTTCGCCCGGCGCCTCGGTGTGCGTTAATATTGTCCTCGATGTCATTAAGCTTTGTTTGCCGGAACTGCTCGCCACGAGTGAAGGCCAAGCGCGTTTAGCGGCGATGGTGCCCACGTATGCCCTCGACGTGAAACTCGCGGCCAATGCCGCGCATTTTGCAGCGGTGGAACGCGCGACGGATCGGCATTTGCAGCTTATTTAAGTTCGGGTGCGGTTTCCCCTCGCCGCGGAGAAGCGGACGACTCAGCTTGCGAGCACGTTCGTTGCGGGGCCAAGCGCGGATTAATTTCCCATGGCCATTATACTCAATTATGTCGCGGAACTGCAGGGACTGTACGGTCCCTTTACGATGGCGGAGCGGGTCGTACAGAAAATTTGGCTGCGCGAAGATTTTGCCCAAGATCGGGCCACGCTGACTGATGGTCGCGCGGTCCAGATCCGCTCGGTGGGGGCGTGGAATTTATTGGGTGGTCCCGATTTTTATGGGGCGCGGCTCGTGATCGCTGGCCAAGAAATCACGGGGGACATTGAGGTGCATTTTCATCAGGCGGATTGGCGGGCGCACCAGCATGCGGCCGATCCGGCGTATGCCCGCGTCGTGCTGCATGTGGTCTTATTTCCGCCGAGTGAAGGTGAATGGCCCGCGCAGCATGCTGATGGCCGCGTGCTGCCGACGCTCGTATTGCTGCCGCTGTTGCATCGCGATCTCGAGGAGTATGCTTCGGACGATGCGCTTGAGATGATCACCGCCCGCGATCAGTGGGAGCGTTTCGCCGCGCTGGCGGCGGAGCCGATCGACCAACGCCGCGCGATCATGCGCGCCCATGCGCAGCGTCGGTGGCAGCAGAAAGTGCATTTCGCGCAACGCCGGATCGAGCAGTTGGACTGGATGGAAGCAGCGCATCAGACCGCACTCGAAATTTTAGGTTATTCAAAAAATCGCGCTGCTTTTTTGGCGATGGCTACTCATTACCCGCTGGCGCGCTGGGTGGCAGGGATCGAGCCCGCGGAAATTTTCGCGGCCAAAGACTTGTCATGGCGGCGGCAGGGAATTCGGCCGGCGAATCATCCGCTCACTCGCTTGCGGCAATATCAGCGCTGGGTCACCCACCAACCCCAATGGCCCGAGCGCTTGGGATGCCTGCTCAACAGTCGCGTTGCACTAGGGGAGGGCGTCAGTCCGGGCCGCGCCCGACAGCTCCTTGGCCTCAAACTTCAGCGCACGCAGTTAGTCAGCGAATTATTGGGGGGCGCGGTCGGGGGAACTCGGTTAGATAATCTCGTATGCGATGGTTTCTTGCCGCTGTTGGCGGCGCGGGAAGGCGGTGATGATCTCTTTAATCTCTGGTTTTATTGGTATTTAGGCGATTTTCCAGACGGCCTGCGCCGGGCCTTGCCGAAGCTGGGGCTGACGGGTCCGCACGGGCAATCGCTTTGCCACGGTTGCGCGCAGGGGTTGCTGGGTTGGATTTTACAGCATGAAGCTTGTGCAAGTCACTGATAGGCAGAAAACTTGCCGAGTGCTTGACAAGCGTTCGACCCGTTCAATATCTTCCGCCTCCTACAACTAGTTCACTTTCTAAAAAGTGGGCCCTCGGGTCCGCTTTTTTTTTCACATTAATCAAAACACATCATGAGCAGCGAAATCTTGTCCGTTCTCGAATATATGGAGAAGGAGAAAGGCATTCCCCGTGCCGATATGATCTCCACGATCGTCACCGCGATCAAAACCGCCGCATTGAAGGGCGTTACCTCTGGCCAGGAACTCAGGATCGAAATTAATGCCAAGAACGGCCAGCTCACGGCCTGGTCGCAGTTGAAGGTTGTGGATTCAGTTTCAGATTCGAAGCTGCAGATCCACGTCGAGAAGGCCCAGGCGTTGAAGCCCGGGGCGGTCGTCGGCGACACCATCGACAAAGAAGTTGATCCTTCCTACCTTGGCCGCATTGCGGCGCAGACGGCGCGTCAAGCCATCATGCAAAAGCTCCGTCAGTTCGAGAAGGAGCGCATTTACGATGACTTTAAGGATTCGGTCGGCGACATCGTCAGCGGCACCGTTCGTCGGCGTGAGCGCAATGACTTGTTTATCGATCTCGGCAAAGCTGAGGCGGTGATGCCCAGCAAAGAGCAGGTCCCCGGTGAAGAATACGCGCCCGGCGAGCGCATTCGCTGTATTTTATTGGAAATTGAGAACGGCAGCCGCGGTCCGGAGATTATTCTCAGTCGCGCGAGCCCCAAATTTGTTCGGCGCCTCTTCGAACTCGAAGTCACGGAAATTGCTGATGGCACGGTCAAGATTGAGGCTTTCGCTCGTGAACCAGGCTATCGCACGAAGATCGCCGTCACGAGCACCGATCCGAA
This sequence comes from Opitutaceae bacterium, assembly GCA_005787865.1. Taxonomy (GTDB): domain Bacteria; phylum Verrucomicrobiota; class Verrucomicrobiia; order Opitutales; family Opitutaceae; genus Lacunisphaera. The sequence goes on from SXZN01000244.1 coordinate 17,230, forward strand.
AGTTGATCCCGTCGGCGCTTGCGTCGGCGCGCGCGGGGCCCGCGTGAAGAGCGTGGTGCGCGAACTGAATGGCGAGAAAATCGACATTATTCCGTATCATACCGATACGAAGGAAATGTTGATTGAGGCGCTCAAACCGGCCGTCCCGCGCGAAATTATTCTCGATGAAAAAAATAAGCGCCTGCTCGTCCGCGTGGTTAATGATGACCTCGCGGTCACCATTGGCCGCAAGGGACAAAATGCGCGCCTGACCTCACGCTTGGTCGGCTGCCGGCTCGACATCGAAGAATACAAGCTCGTCGCCGTTGATCCACGGGCTCAAGCCATCAGCTTGCTCGTCACGACCTATGCGTTTGATCCCGCGGTGGCCGAGCGCTTAGTGACCCAAGGCATTAACTCACCGGCTGCCTTTGAAGGCGTCGAGGCTAAGGATTTGGTCGAATCAGGTTTCACCGAGGCTGAGGCGCAGGACGTCATCAACAAAGTTTCTGGACCCTAAACGTTTTATTTTTCCCGCCCACACCTAACTGAATGAGTGCCCGTATCCACGAGATCGCCAAGCAATACAATATTGAGCCCAAAGACATGTTGGTCTGGCTCAAGGAGCAGGGTTACGTCTCGGCGGATACCAAGTCGGTTTCGAGCACCGTCAGTAAGATTTATTACGACGAGATTGAGAAAAAATACGGAGTGCCTGTCGCCGCTCCCGTGGTCGTCGCCGCCCCCGTCGCGGTGGCTGAGCCGAAGCTCAAATTACCGCTGGGCGTTTTTGTAAAATCGGTGCAGGATATTGCCCGCGAGAAAGAAGAGGTGGTTAAAGCTGCGGCCGCGGCGCGCGCGGCGGCTAATCCGGCGCCGGTGGCTCCCGTCGTGCTCGCTCCAAAATTGCCCGTGGCGCCGGTGCTGAAGGCCCCGCCCCTGCCGCCCATTCCAGCCCCGCGGGTAGCGGCGTCGTTCTTCTCGGCTCCCAGGCCCGCGCCGGCTCCAGCTTTGCGCAGTTCGCCGCCGGCGGTCCCAACCTTAGCTAAATCGCCGGTCGCGCCGCCGCCGGTCAGCATCCCGCGCGCGCCGGTCTCGACGCCACCTTCACCGGCTAAATTTGCTCCGCAGTTGCCGACGACGGCTTCTGCCTCGGCCCCGACCATCACGGTTACCGAAGAGGGTGGGGTTAAGGTCATTCATCTGAAGCCGCCGATTATTGTCCGCGAATTTGCCGTGGCGCTTGGCCTGAAACCTTTCAAACTGATCTCGGAATTGATGGAGATGAAAATCTTCGCCTCGATGAATCAGTCCATCGATGAGGCGATTGCGACCAAGGTCGCGGAAAAGCACGGCTTCCTCCTCGACATCAAGCACCGCGGCGAAGCCGTCGTGGCGCCCGTCTCGCCCGAGATCATCAAAATTAACAAAGCGGAAAAAGCGCGCGAAGAAGATATCAAGAATCTCGCTCCTCGCCCGCCGGTGGTTTGTATTCTCGGTCACGTCGACCATGGAAAAACTTCCCTGCTGGATGCCGTCCGTAAAGCGAATGTAGCCGCGGGGGAAGCGGGGGGCATTACGCAGCACATTGGAGCTTACCAGATTGAGCATAACGGTCACAAAGTAACTTTCCTCGATACGCCTGGTCACGCCGCTTTTACCAAAATGCGCGCGCGCGGCGCCTCGGTCACGGATATTGCGGTACTCGTGGTGGCGGCGGATGACGGCTTCATGCCCCAAACTGACGAGGCCTTGCAGCATGCGCTCGACGCCAAAGTAGTCCTCATGGTTGCTGTCAATAAGATGGACGTGAAGGGCGCCAATATTGAGCGGGTTAAGCAGCAGATGCAGGAACGGCAAATCGCGCCGGAGGATTGGGGTGGGACGACGGTCACCATGCCGGTTGCCGCCATCAAGGGGCAGGGCATCACCGAGATGCTCGATATGATTTTACTCCAAGCTGAGGTACTGGAGCTCAAAGCGAATCCCAAGGCGGAAGCCAGTGGGGTCGTGATTGAGTCACAGATCGACATGGGCCGCGGCCCGCTGGCCACGGTTATCATTCAACGGGGCACCCTCCGGATCGGTGATGCGATCGTGTGCGGTCCGCATTTCGCCAAAGTGCGCGCCATGTTTGATGACCAAGGTAGCAATATTAAAGAGGCCCCTCCTGGTTTGCCGGTCCGCGTGATTGGCTGGTCGGGCGCGCCGGATTCCGGCGCTAAATTTGTTGCGGTTAAAAATGTTCGCGAAGCGGAAAAACTTGCAGAAAAAGCGGAAGATAATCTGAAGAAAGTGACCACGACTGGTGATGCGGTGCCGAAGGATACTTCGCTGGAGGCGCTGTTTGCCAATATCGCCGCCACGCAAGGCAAGATGCTGCGGGTGGTGATCAAATCCGATGTTTTTGGCTCCTTGGAGGCCGTGAAGAATGTTCTTGAGGGAATCAAGAGCACCAAGGTTTCCCTCGATATTGTCGCTGCCGATGTCGGGATTATCAGCAAAAATGACGTGCTGATGGCGAGCGCTTCCAAGTCGGTTATTATCGGTTTTAATACGAAGCAGGAAAACGGCGTCACGGCCTTGACCAAGCACCATGGGGTCACCGTCGAGAGTTTTGAGATCATCTATGAACTCGCCGATCGGGTGAAAGAGTTGATGGCCGATCTGCTGGACCCTGATTTGAAGGAAAATAAGACCGGTGGCGCCGAAGTTCGTCAGGTATTTCCGGTGGCGAAGGGTTTTGTCGCGGGCTGTTTGGTCACCGAAGGGAAAATTAACCGCGGCACCACGGCCCGAGTTCGCCGCGGTAAAGATGCCGTGTTTGAAGGTAAGGTTAGCACGCTCCGCCGCTTTAAAGATGATGCCAACGAGGTCCGCGCGGGTCTCGAGTGCGGTATTCGCCTCGAGGGCTATGACGGCTATCAGCCCGGCGATCGGATCGAGTGCTTCGAGGTGCAAAAGGTTAGAGCCTCGCTCTAAATTTTGATTACCACTTTAAGATTTTTACCCCGCGGCGATACGGGTCACAAAATCAAGAAGCAGTCATCTAATTTGAAAAATCGATGAGTAACCGACTTATTCGCGTCAACGAGCTGATGCAGCGCGAAATCAGCGCTTACTTGCATTCGCGTTATAGCAGCGAGTCGGTGGCCATTACGATTACCGGAGTAGAGATCACGGGTGATCTGCGGGAGGCCAAGATTTTCTATTCGGTACTCGGTGCCGCCCTCGAGGCTAAGCGCGCGGGTAAATGGCTGTTGAGTAAGCGCACGGAGATTCGCGGTGCGGTGGCGAAAAATGTTATTATTCGCCATGTCCCCTTAATCACTTTCGTGCATGACGATCACGCCCCGCGGGCTTTACGCATCGAGCAACTGCTCGGGGCGATTGATCAGGCTGAGAAGAAGTCGTGAGCTATTATCCTCAATTTGCCGGTCGGTGGACCGATTTGCTGGAGAAATTACGTGGTCAACGGATCGTGGTCATTGGTCATCAGCGCCCGGATGGCGATTGTATCGGCTCTCAGGTGGCACTCTGTCGCGTGTTCCGCGCCCAAGGAATAGATGCCGTGTGCATGAATCCTGATCCCGTGCCGCGGCGGATTAAATTTCTGCTTGGCGATACCCCTGTGGTCACGCGGGATGATGCTGCGCTTGCCGGGCGACTTGCGATATTTACTGATTGTGCGGATCACGCCCGCGCCAGTGATCACGTGAAAGCATTATTTCCGAGTCCCTTGGCTTGTTTCGACCACCACGTTTCGAATCGGGGCTTTGCTCAGCATAATTTTGTCGATGTCGATTCGGCGGCGACGGCTGAAATTTTGGCGGGTTTATTTTTTGATGCTGCTTTACCCGTCGATGCAACCACCGCGCAGGCTTTATATACGGGAATCATGACCGATACTGGGCAATTTCGTTTCCCCTCAACTACGCGCCGCATTTTTCAGCTGTGTGCTCAACTCGTCGCCTGCGGAGCGCAGCCCGCCCGGGCCGGCATTGAGCTGTTTGAACGGGAGTCAGTGGGTAAATTAAAACTGCTCCAACATTATCTTGGTTCACTTAAATTTGAATGCGGCGGGCGCATTTGCCTCGGGGTGCTGCCGGAAGGGATTTTTGAGCAAGTGGGGGCAACGGTTGAAGACACGGAGGGGTTAGTCGATTATGCGCGCTCCATTCAAGGGGTGGAAATCGGCGTGCTCATCGAAGAACGTCCCGGCACGATCAAGGCTAGTCTGCGAGCGGAGCATGGTTCTTACCGCATGGACACGATTGCGGCGCAATTTAATGGCGGCGGGCACGCCAGTGCCGCGGGACTCAATTGCCCTGATCAGTTAGTTAATTTTTATCCTCGGCTAGTGGCGGCTTTAACCCAGCGCTTAGCTGAAATCGACACCGCCCAATCATGAGCCTGCTACCGCCCAAAGAAATGGAAGGAGTCTTGTTGGTGGATAAGCCCAAGGGGCTGACCTCACACGACGTCGTCTATCATTTGCGTCGCAAGCTGCAGATCAAAAAAATTGGCCATGCCGGCACGCTTGATCCGATGGCGACTGGGGTGCTCGTCATGCTGATCGGCAAAGCGACGCGAATTTCTCAATACCTGATGAGCGTCGACAAGGTGTACGAAGGCGAAGCAACGCTCGGTGTTGTGACCGATTCCCAAGATGCGGAAGGCGAAGTCATGTCGACGCAGCCCGTGCCGGAGTTAACGGAAGCCCGTGTGCGCGAAGTGATGAAAGGCTCTCTGGGCGACCAGTACCAAACACCGCCCATGCATTCCGCCATAAAAATTGGGGGCGTGCCGCTATATAAATTAGCCCGCAAGGGGGAGGAGGTGGAGCGGGAGCCCCGTTTCATTCGGATCGCGGCTTTTAATTTGCTGTCGTTCGCTACGCCCAAAATTACCTTTGATCTCCACTGTACCAAGGGCACCTATGTGCGCACGGTGGCCTCAGATCTTGGGCAGAAATTGGGTTGCGGCGCTCATCTTTCGGCTTTGCGCCGGACCGGTAGTGGCAAGTTCACGATCAGCCAATGCTTGCCCCTTGAGCAGATCGAAGCGCTCTCGTTACCTGAAATTCAAAAGCGCCTGATTCCGATTTACGAAGCGGCGCCGAGTGTGGCGTTGTGAGCGCTCCTCGCCAATTTGCTGATTTGAATCAGGTGGCGCTGCCCCCGCAGCCCCTGCATTTAGCCATCGGCATGTTTGATGGCCTGCATCGCGGTCATCAATCAGTCATCAATGCGGCGCTGGCCGGCGCGCGAGGCAATGGTGGGCTCGCGGGCGTCCTTACATTCTGGCCACATCCGAGTGTTTTATTTCGGCCGACGGCTCCGACGCAGATGTTGATGTCACCGGAGATGAAACGTGCGGTGCTCGGACGCCTTGGGTTGGATTTTATCATCGAGCAGAATTTTTCGCCCGCGCTTGCCCAGATTGCCGCCGAGGATTTTCTGCCTTACCTGCAACGTTTATTGCCCCAGCTGGCCGCGATTTATGTGGGAGAGAATTGGCGCTTTGGTCGGGAGCGTCGCGGGGATGTTGGCCAGTTAATCGCGGCGGCTAAGCAAGTCGGGCTCAGTGTTTTTAGTGCACCGCGCCTCAACCATGAAGGGGAGCCGATTAGCAGCTCGCGTATCCGGGGCCTGCTGAGCCAGGGGGAGATCGCGGCGGCCAACGCTCTGCTCGGTTATGTCTATTTCGCGGCCGGGATGGTTCAGCCTGGCCGGCAACTGGGTCGGCAACTCGGTTTTCCCACGCTTAATATCGCGTGGGTACCGGAGCTCCAACCTCGGTTAGGCGTCTATGCGGTAAAAGTTACGTTGCCCTCCGGTCAGGTGGTCAACGGCGTCGCCAATTACGGTCTGCGCCCAACGGTGGGCCTAGCGACCGCGCCGCTGCTGGAGGTACATTTATTAGAGGCTACGACGGCTGATGCCGGCGATTATCTTACGGTCAACTGGCTGCAATATCTCCGGCCTGAGCAAAAATTCTCAGGCGTAGATACCTTGCGTGCGCAGATCGCACTTGATCGGCAAAAAGCCATCGATTTTTTTGGTCAATGAATGGGCCTGTGATGGTTTTTTGGCTGTTAGTACTAAAGAGAGGGCGGGCGAAGAAGGACGCTTGACACACCTCCCTCCAAATCTACTTTTTCGATTCTTTCCCGATTTACGGGGTGGTAGCTCAGTTGGTTAGAGCGTCTGCCTGTCACGCAGAAGGTCGCGAGTTCGAGTCTCGTCCATCCCGCCAGTTAACCCCCGCACACCAACAGGTTGCGGGGGTTCTTTTTGGCGGAATTTCTTCCCCGGTTTGCGGGTTCGACAAAAGGGCGACAATTCATGCCGAACCTGTTTTCTGTGGGAGCCAGCGCGGATGCCTCTCTCCGGCACCAAGGCGAACAACTGGGGGGCAAAGAACGCTTCGGGCCCAACGCCTTGTTCTATCGACGCCACGCGGATCCTCAGCACATTAAGTAACACTGGCCTCGCTAGGCAGGCAGAACCGGGAGGCCCGCACAAAGGTCACATGGCCCGAGCGCGCTGCGCGCCATGACTCTGTCGCCCGCACAAGGAAGGCATGCGGTGCGCGTTCAGGCCAGCGCGGCGGCTTCCAAGTTCTCGGAAGCCACCGGCCGACAGTTCTCAGGCGCTAGGGCTTCGGAATTACGGATTTCGGAGTGAGCGCGTAGAAGCGCGCCGCCTCGTCGCGGGACACAAGACCGATGTTTCGGCGGTCGCCGCAGCCCGAGCACGCGGAGCGAGTCATCAGCATCAGTGCCGCCGCCACGCCGTGCGATGCCGCGCAGTAGGCGATGGCCGTCATGCGGCAGCCATTGGGAACCCAGCTGTCGATC
>SXZN01000245.1 GCA_005787865.1 Opitutaceae bacterium
ATTATGCGGCTCCAGTCCAAACGCCGCGAAGAAGCGCCCCACCCACCGATATTCGTCCGGCCGCCCGATCCGAATCGCCCCATGCCGCTCGCCGCTCATTTGCGCTTGCTGCGCGGCGGTCAGCGTAAAATCAGGGAAGCGCGCGGCCAGCAGCGCACACAGGGTTTCATTGCAGCACCGATTCACCTCGAGGGACTTCGCATAAAGCGGGACCTCCACCCCAAACATTTGCGAGAGCTCCGCAAATAAACGGTTCTGCAGCTCGCTGCGGTTAGAAAAAGGCCCACCCATGCAACGAATTCCGACCATTAATGCTAGAAATACGAATCAAAAAAACCGGCCCTCGCTCGATGGGTAACCGATTAGATTACCCATCGATCACCGGCGAAACTACCTTAACTTTGGGGCGGTGCGAGCGCCACAACAGCAAACTCCGAGCCTCCCTACATTCGGGGCAAGTCACCAGGGAAAGAAAGCTGTTACAACGGGGACAGACCCCTTGACCGGCAAAAACATCACAAACATGGAGACAGGTGTGACAGAGCCAATACTGACCCTCAAGCGGCGCCCGCTGGCAGGCCGAGCATTGCCACTCGGGTCGCCGCGGCAGCAGCTCCATCTGACGGAATAGCCGGGCGTCACGAAAACTGCGCCAACAAGTCACCAGCAGGAAGAGCGCCATGAGCCCAATCCAAGGTGAGCGGATCCACCCGGCGAAGCCGAGGAGCCCAAGACCGCCGATAAACCCGATGGCGGCCACCGCGAGTAAACTTCGCGAGGGCCCCAAAAAATACCATAGTAATGAGCGCAAAATTTGGCCCCCATCCAACGGATAAATGGGCAGCAAATTGAATAGCAATAAGCCCAGATTAATCATGAAGAGCGCGTACGTGAAGCTGGTTAAATTGGGGTTGAGCTGAGCCCCCCCGATCGCGGGCAGCCACGCATACAGGAACCACGTGACGGGCAGTAGCACCACATTCACCAGCGGCCCGGCGGCGATACTCCACAGGACGGCTCCCGGCCGATCGGGTGGATCGACGTACGCCACCCCGCCCAAGGGCCACAAGATGATTTGATCGGCTTGTCCGCCGACTTGGCGACAGGCCAGCGCGTGCCCAAATTCGTGCAAGAGCACGATGAAAAACAGCGCAAGATATTCCAGCGCGCTCCACAGCGGCGACGTGTAATGATTGACCCGCGTCAAGATGGAATAAAAAGCGACAAAGAACCAAGACCAGTGCACGTAAACCGCGATGCCCCGGAATTTAAAAAGATGGATAGATCCACTGCGCGTTGGCGTCATGCGCGAGGGCTACCGAGCAAATTACAAAGCGCAATCCAGCAAACTACGTAGGCGGATAACCTCGCTCGCCCCCGGGGGGACAGGCTCACACTTCACCCGGGGTCACGACTAGCTGGCGCGATTGCTCGCAGCGTTTTTTAGCTTTTTCGACCCCGAGCGCGTCCAAACCGAGGCGATTGGCCACGGCGAGGACCGTCCCCACCCCGCAAAATGGATCAAAAATTATTTTAGCCCCCGCCTGATCGCGAGCAAAACGGACCGCATGCGCCGCCGCCCGGACCCCCATCGCGCGGACCCAAGGTTGACGGCCGGCATCCGTAATAATGTCGGGGATAGGCAAGACATCCGGACACCGCAGCGTCCGCGAAACCGCGATCATATGCGTGTAGCCCGGCCGACCGAGGGTCAGCGTGCCGGGCGGCCGGCGGCAGATTAACTTATGAAAAAGCACCCGCGCTCCCGCCGCTTTCGCCGCGCTCATAACCAGTGCCCCTTTATCGATCCAGCAGCCATCCCGCTTGATGTCGGATTGAAAGAAAATGGCGGCGCTGTCATCGGGCACCGCCGCGACGACTAGCTGGACTGCGGCGAGAGACCATTCACGCCACGCGGGCAACGCCAGGCCGACTTCGGAAACATCAGGCAAAGAGGTCACCGCACAAGCTCCCGCCATCCGACCGCGCGCCTGCATCCACGGGATCGCATCAGCACAATGCACTTCGCGCTGAGGTGAACGATCGGTCGAGGCACTCATGGAAGCCGCCCGCGACCGATGCGGCGGATCTGCGGAGCCAATAATTGAGCGAAGGACACAGCCGCATAACTAGGCCCAGCGCCCCGAATGGCAATCCTGCGTCAGCGGCGCACGGCAATTCCCGCCTGCCGTATTGTCATGTTTGGTTTTCGCTCGCGGCGTTACGCAGGGAGCTTTTAATGCTCCTCGATGCTCAATTACCTCTGGCTTGCGTTGGTGACCTTGGCGGTTTTGATCAGCGGCGCGACGGGCCGATTGCGGGAAGTCACCGAGGGCGCCTTCCAGATGGCGGATATGGCAGTCATGAAAATCGCCCTGCCGCTCGCGGGCATCATGGCCTTGTGGTTAGGCGTCATGCGACTCGCGGAACAGAGTGGGCTCGTGCAAAAACTCGCCGCGGCGTTGCGGCCGCTGATGAGCCGCCTCTTCCCTGACGTGCCCGCTGATCATCCGGCGATGGGCTCGATGGTGATGAATATGGCCGCCAATATGCTGGGCCTGGCCAATGCGGCGACCCCCTTGGGTCTGCGCGCGATGCGTGATTTGGAAACGCTCAATCGCACACCGGGCACGGCCACCAATGCGATGTGCACTTTTCTTGCGATCAACACCAGTAGCATTCAACTCCTGCCGACCACCGCCATCGCCATTCTCGCCTCACAGCA
>SXZN01000246.1 GCA_005787865.1 Opitutaceae bacterium
ATGACGAAGATCGGGCGCGGAAGCGCAAGGCGCTAGTTTAAGTTGGTAGTTTAAGTTGAAGATCGGACGGCATTGATGCCGGGGATCTCTGACTTAAACTTCAACTTTACACTTAAACTGGCTCGGTCCGCGAGCCGCGGCTCCGAGCTCTGACTTAAACTTCAACTTTACACTTAAACGCTCAGCCGCGAAAGCGGCTGAGCGGCGGCTGGGGCCTAGGCAGAGAGGCGTTGATTTTATCGATCTCGTCCGCGATATTGGGAGCCATGCTGCTATCTATTGTAGTGCCGGTTTATAATGAGGAAAAAAATATTCCAGTATTCCTGGATCAATTACGACCGATACTCACGGCGCTCACAGCGGACTATGAGATTATCTTTTCTCTGGATCCATCCTCCGATCGCACAGAGGAAGTAATTTTAGCGCATCGGGCTAGTGATGAGCGCATCAAATTATTAAAATTCTCACGAAGATTCGGGCAACCGATGGCCACGCTAGCAGGGTTACAATACTCCACGGGTGAGGCAGTTATTGTGATCGATGTAGATTTACAGGACCCACCGGAGCTCATCACCGATATGGTTAACCAGTGGCGCGCAGGCTACGATGTTGTGCTTCCCCAGCGCCGGCAACGGACGGGTGAGCCTTGGGTGAAGCCAATTATTTCAGCCATCGGCTACAAGGTGATTAGCAAAATAGCCGATGTGAAAATCCCTCCCAATACCGGGGATTTCCGACTCATGTCGCGTCGCGTAGTAGTGGAGCTAGTGAAGCTTAAGGAAGCCCACGGCTTCCTGCGCGGCATGGTGGCAGTTGTTGGCTTTAAGCAAACGATTATACCCTTTGATCGCCCCCCACGCCAGATAGGCGAAACAAATTATAACCGATTCCTTGGCTCACTTCGCATCGGATTTAATGGCATCTTCTGCTTTTCCACCTATGCGCTCAAACTCAGCACCATGCTAGGGTTTCTGATCGCTGGCTTTTCATTCCTATTAATGGGTATTTATTTTTTCTATAAATTGATGGGCTGGCCGATTCTCTGGGGTAATCCCACCCTGGTGATCCTCATTGCATTTCTTGGAGGGATCCAACTTATCAGCGTGGGTATTTTAGGAGAGTATATTGGGCGGATATACGAAGAAGTACTCGCACGACCCAAGTTTCTGGTAGAGAGAACTGAGGGATTTAATAAGGTTAATTAACCTCCTTATGCAGGCTTTAGATTTATTTCCCTGGCCAACCCCGCCGGGCGCATCTCGGCCTCCACAGTGGAACGGCCAGAATTTTGAGATCGATGGTCAGACTAGCCGCGTACTCATTTACCAAGCAAACGACAGCCACTGGAGCGACGATCTAACCTCACTGCATGAAACTGAGGCAGGCTGCGATCACCCCATTGACATGGCATCTCGGCAACTAGCGGTGGATAGCATACGCAATTTAAAGAGAGATGGCAAAGTGAACATTCTCGATGTCGGATGCTCTTCTGGGTTTGTACTAGAAAATCTGCAAACGGCGCTCCCCGAGGCCAATCTCATCGGCGCCGATTATCTGCGCGGCCCACTCGAGGGCTTGGCTCAACGCATGCCGAGCCTGCCTTTACTGCAATTTGATTTAAGGCAATGCCCACTCCCTGCGGCCTGTGTCGACGGTATCACCTGTCTTAATGTACTTGAACACATTGATGATGATGCAGCGGCTATGCATCACCTGCATCGAATCTTAAAACCCAAAGGCGTTCTTCATCTTGAAGTACCAGCTGGGCCAAAATTATTCGATATCTACGATGAGCACCTCCTGCATCATCGTCGCTACCGCCTAAAAGAGTTAATCCAACTTGCCCAGCAAGCAGGCTTTCAAGTTAAGCGGGCGACCCATCTAGGATTTTTTGTTTACCCAGCTTTTTGGTGGGTGAAACAAAATAATCGACGCAAACTCACTTGGCCAAAAATCGAAAAGACAAAACTGGTCGTAAATCAAATCCGTAATTCCAAGAAAAACTTCTTCTTAGATTGGACCGTACGCTTGGAAGCAATCCTGGGCCGAATGATTAACTTTCCAATCGGAATTCGCTGTGTTGTGGTGCTGACGAAACGATAAATTATGCAAAAAGTATTCATCACTGGTGCCGCTGGTTTTATTGGCTCCTCCCTCGTCGATCGTCTGCTGGCGGACGGGGTCGCCGTCACCGGCTGGGACAACCTCGCCACCGGGCAGCTGCGTTTCCTCGACGGGGCCCTGAAAAACCTGCGCTTCCAGCTCGTTCGCGGGGACAATCTTGACCTACCGGCGTTGACTGCGGCGATGAAGGGGGCCGACTTCGTGTTTCACCTCGCGGCCAATGCCGATATCAAGGACGGCTGGTCGCATCCGAGAAAGGATCTCGAACAAAACACGATCGCGACCTTCAACGTCCTCGAGGCCATGCGGGCCAACGGCATCAAGCACATCGCTTTCTCCTCGACGGGCTCGACCTACGGTGAAGCCACCCTGATCCCCACACCGGAGGACGCACCTTTCCCGGTGCAGACCTCGCTTTACGCGGCGAGCAAGGTGGCCGGAGAAACCCTCATCTCATCGTATGCTGAAGGCGGGCAAATCGATGAGGCCTACATTTTTCGTTTTGTTTCGATTCTGGGCGAACGCTATACGCACGGTCATGTCTTTGATTTTTATCAACAGCTGATCGCCCACCCGGATCACCTGCGAGTGCTGGGGGATGGGAAACAACGGAAGAGCTACCTCTACGTGCAGGACTGTATCGATGCTTTGCTCCATGTCACCCACGCGCACACCGCGCGCGAGGCTAAGCACCACACCCAGATCTATAATCTAGGCACAGCAGAATACGTACAAGTGAACGATAGCATCGGCTACCTCTGCGCCGCGCTTGGGCTGAAACCGAAGCTTGAGTACACGGGGGGCGACCGCGGCTGGATCGGCGACAATCCCTTCATTTTTCTCGATACCAAAAAAATTCAATCCACCGGCTGGAGTCCCAAGCTGACGATTGAACAAGGCATCATCAAGACCCTGCGCTGGCTCGAGGCCAACCGCTGGGTCTATGATTCCCGTCGCTGAACCATGCACCTCGTCGTTCTTGGCCTCTGGCATCTCGGCTCAGTCACGGCCGCCTGCATGGCGCGGTACTACCGGGTATCTGGCCTCGACTTCGATGAGCTCGTGCTGGCGAAACTGCGCGGGGGGCACGCGCCTTTGCATGAGCCCGGTCTTGATAACCTACTCGCAGCGGGAATTGCCAGCGACCACCTCTCATTTTCTGCTGAAATTTCGGTAGCCGCAACCGCTGACGTGCTCTGGGTTTGCTACGACACCCCAGTAGATGTCGACGACCGCTCCGATCTCGATTGGGTGCATACCCGCCTCGCGCGCGTACTCCCGTGCTTGCGGTCCGGCACCGTGGTACTCATCTCCGCTCAACTCCCCGTCGGCACCTGCGCCCAGCTCGCGAAACAGCATCCCGCGTTGCACTTCGCCTGCTCACCTGAAAATTTGCGGCTCGGCAAGGCGCTCGAGGCCTTCGAGAAACCAGCGCGCATTATCGTCGGCGTCTCATCGGCGGCCGCTCGCACCCTACTTGAAAAAATGCTGGCCCCGCTGGGCGCGCCGCTCGTGTGGATGCGCACCGAGTCCGCTGAAATGGTCAAGCATGCCCTCAATTCTTTTCTGGCGCTCTCCGTCGCCTACATCAACGAGATCGCAACCCTTTCCGAAATGATCGGAGCTGACGCACAGGAAGTCGCGGCCGGCCTCAAGAGTGACCCACGCATTGGCGCGCGCGCCTACCTCGGGCCTGGTGGTCCGTTTGCCGGCGGCACACTGGCTCGCGATGTCGTCACCTTAAGCCAACTAGGGATCACTCAACACCTCCCCCTCGCCTTAATTCCAGCGATTAAAGAAAGTAACGATCGGCATCGCGGGTGGGCTTTTCGAAAAATCCAGCCAGCCCTCACGGAGATCAAGCAACCCATCGTTGCCGTCCTCGGCCTAGCTTACACGCCCAACACCAGCACGCTCCGCCGCAGTGCGGCGGTCGAGCTGTGTCGCCAACTCCTCGCGGCCGGAATGAAAGTGCAGGCTTATGATCCCCTGATCCGCACCACTGATGCTGAGCACCACGACCTTTCGCTCGCCCCATCCGCCGCTGATGCCATGCAGGGCGCACACGCGGTTGTCATTTGTACCGAGTGGCCCGAATTTCGAGACTATCCTTGGCCAACGCTCATCGCTAGCATGGCCCAACCGGTAGTCATCGACGCCAACCGGCTCGTAGAAAAATCGGTCGCCTCCGTCGCAGGCCTTGTCTATCTCACTGTCGGACGCCCATGAAACTTTCCGGACGCAACACTCTGATCACCGGCGGAAGCCAAGGCCTTGGCCGGGTTATCGTCGAAGCCTTCCTCGCCGAAGGAGCCAACGTAGTTTTTTGTGCCCGAACAGCGGCCGACGTCGCCCAGACTCAGAGTGTACTCAACTCACAGCTGAAGACTGACCAACAATTAATCGGCCTAACTTGCGACATCGCTGATCCCACGAGCGTAGCGGCCCTCTTCGCCCGCGCCGCTCAGCTCGGGCCACTCCACGTCGTCGTCAACAACGCCGGTATCTACGGCCCCATTGGCCCAACCGAAGAAGTCGCTCTCACCGACTGGACGCAGGCCTGGCAAATCAATGTCACGGGCACCCTCTTGGTTTACCAGCAAGCGATTCGCGCTATGAAACCTCGACGCGCCGGCAAAATCATTACCATCTCAGGCGGCGGCGCCACTAATCCCATGCCGCGGTTCGCTGCCTATGCGGCAACGAAAGCCGCCGTCGTGCGCCTCACCGAGACCCTCGCCGAAGAATATCGCGCGGATCACATCGATATCAACGCGGTGGCCCCCGGCGCTCTCCGCACTCGGCTCACTGCGCAGGTACTCGCAGCGGGGCCGGAAAAAGCTGGGGTTGAATTTTTTGCTAAAAATAAAAAATGGTCAGAGGAAGGTGCGGTCGACCCCCAACTCGCCGCGGCCCTGTGTGTATTTTTAGCCAGCGCAGCAAGCGACGGCATCACGGGTAAATTAATTAGCGCGCAGTGGGATCCATGGAAAGATCCAGAAAAATTACGCGCCCTCGCCACCGGTGATATTTATACGTTGCGCCGCATTGTTCCAGAGGATCGTCCCAAAAAATCATCCCCCTAATGGCAGCGGTGATGCAGTATGCAATTATCGGCTGCGGCCTCATTGGCCGCAGGCGCGCGGCTAGCCTGTCACCAGGCCAGCTCCGTTATGCTTGCGATCTTGAGCTCAGTCGCGCGGCTGAGGTGGCAAAAATTTATCCTGGCGGCATCCCCACGGCGGACTACCAAGTGGCCCTCGCTGATGCCGCCGTGCAGGCCGTCATCATCTCCACCCTGAACAGCTCACTCGCGCCGCTCGCCCTCGCGGCAGTCCAAGCCGGTAAGCATGTGCTCGTTGAAAAACCTGGAGCACTCAATGCGGCGCAGCTTGGCACGATTCAAAGCGCCGCGACCAAGACGGGGGTCAAGGTTCGCATCGGCTACAATCACCGTTTTCATCCTGCGTTGCAGCAAGCGCGCACGCTCGTCGAGACGGGCGCACTGGGTCCATTAATGTTTTTACGCGGACGCTACGGCCACGGTGGGCGCGTTGGCTACGAACGGGAATGGCGCGCTCATCCGCAGCTATCAGGCGGCGGCGAACTCATTGATCAAGGGGTTCATCTCATCGATCTGGCGCATTGGTTTCTCGGCGAATTTCCGACGATCACAGGTCATGCCACCACGTCATTCTGGGCAATGCCAGTGGACGATAACGCTTTTCTTTCCCTCCGAACAGCAGCGGGGCAAACGGCCTGGCTCCATGTGAGCTGCACCGAATGGAAAAATCTTTTCTCGCTCGAAATCTACGGCCGCGACGGAAAAATTGCGATCGATGGACTGGGTGGCAGTTACGGACCAGAGCGTTGCACTTACTACAAGATGCTGCCGCAGATGGGCCCACCTGAGACCACAATTTGGGATTACCCGACGGGAGATAATTCCTGGAAACTGGAACTAGCCGCATTCGAAGAAGACATCCGCACCGACCGCGCCCCCAACCCCGGCCTGAACGAAGGCATCCGCACCCTGGAAGTCGTCGAAGAAATTTACCGCACCAGTGGCTATCCCATCTCCACGGCAACCGTGGAGGGAAAGCGAGAGTGAAAGAGAAAGTGATTAAATTCCTAGCCACATCCACGATCGCTTTTAATCCACCACCGCATGCCTGAGAGTAATAGTTTGAAACGGTTCGGTGCTCACCAAAAAGCTGTAACGCTTTTTGATCAAGTCGTGGGCGATCTTGCCTTGCTCGCCCGTGAGCCAGCCTGCCAGCGATTGGTTTCACAACAAATCGCCAGCGCCGACTCAATTGCAGCAAATATTGAGGAGGGCTATGGACGTGGCTCGAAGCGCGATTATGCGCATTTTCTCATCATTGCCCGTGGTTCTGCTCAAGAAACCCGCGGCCGCTACGAACGTCTGAAGCATTGGCTTGCGCCCGAAGTGATAACGCTGCGAGTCGCACTCTGCGATGAGATCATCGCCATTCTTACCGCCACAATTCGAAGCCTGCGAGAACAAGACATAGCGTAGCCGGTCTTGCTTCCCCGTTTCATCTTTCCCAATTTTCTACTTTTCCTACCCATGATCATCACCCGTTCCCCCTTACGCATTTCTCTCGGTGGCGGTGGCACTGACCTGCCCTCTTATTACCGTGAGCACGGTGGTTTTCTTGTCGCGGGCGCCCTCGATAAATATGTCTACCTGACACTGCATCGGACTTTCGTCCCTGATCTCATCGTAAAATACTCTAAGCTCGAGCGCGTCGCTACGGCTGACCAACTCGAACATCCGATTATCCGCGAAGCCTTTGGTCTGCTCAAAATGGACGGCCGCTCATTGGAGCTGACCTCGATGGCGGACATCCCCGGCGGGACGGGACTCGGTTCCTCCGGTAGTTTCACCACAGCGCTGCTGAAGCTGTTGCACACCGCGAAAAAAAATCTCATTTCTCCAGCCGAATTAGCCGAACAAGCGTGCCACATTGAAATCGACCGGCTGGGCGAGCCTATTGGAAAACAAGACCAATATATTGCCGCCGTGGGTGGCATCACCGCCTTCACTTTCCACAAGGATGGCAGGGTTGATTATCGGCCGGCTAAAATTTCTGAAGAGGCCCTCTTTAATCTCGAAGATAATCTCCTGCTTTTCTTCACCGGTTATTCCCGTAGCGCCTCCGGCATTTTGAAGGATCAGAATGACAAATCTAAAGCCAATGATCAGGCGATGCTCGATAATTTGCACTTCACCAAAGATCTCGGCTACCAGTCGCTGAGTGCACTCGAATCCGACAATCTGGAAGAATTTGCCCGTTTGATGGACGTACATTGGCAGCGAAAAAAGGTCCGCAGCTCCGGCATGAGCAATCAGCCCATCAATGACTGGTATGATCACGCCATGGCCCATGGCGCCCTCGGCGGTAAACTGATTGGGGCAGGCGGCGGCGGCTTCCTGATGTTTTATGCGGCCGACAAAAAAATGCTCCGGCGCGCCATGCGCGAAAAAGGCCTGCAAGAAGTCCGCTTCCGCTTCGATTTTGAAGGGACGAAGGTGGTCGCGCAGAACTAGGCGGAAAAATGCTGAAACCTTGAAATCGGGAAATTGGAAAACACCAATGGGAACAGAGAGAACCGGCACCGAACTTGAAGAACGCACGATCGCGTTCGCCATATCTACTATTGAGTTTGTGTCGTTGATGTCACGCGGTGAGGCGGCAAGCGTGGTCGGTAAGCAGCTACTTCGTTCCGCGACCTCGATCGGTGCAAACTACCGCGAGGCCAATCGCGCGGAATCCAAGGCCGATTTCATCCACAAGACTTCATTGGCCCGGAAAGAAGCGGCTGAAACCGACTACTGGCTGCAAATCTGCCTGCGAGCCAAAATCGGCCAATTGGGCATAGCTAATGTGCTGGCTACCGAAGCCCGGGAACTTCTGGCAATCTGAACCACTATCAACCGTAAAGCCAAAGGCCGCTAGGCCTGATCTGTTTCCCAATTTCCCGCTTTTTCATTTTCCCACTTTTCCTTTTTTCCGCTTTTGCACCTTCCCACGTCTCCCAATTTGCCCGTCGCCCTCCTTGCCGGCGGCTTGGCGACCCGCCTCCGTCCTGTCACCGAGAAGGTACCTAAGCTCTTGGTTGAGGTGGCGGGGGAGCCTTTCTTTTCTCACCAGCTCCGCCTCTTAAAAAAAAATGGGCTCACACGCATTATCCTCTGCGTCGGCTATCTGGGTGAGATGATCGTTGAGCAGTACGGTGACGGCTCTCAATGGGGCGTCCAGATCGATTACTCTTTTGATGGCGACAAGTTACTCGGAACTGGCGGGGCGCTCATTCGAGCGCTGCCTAAACTCGGGGAGGCTTTTTATGTGCTCTACGGTGACAGCTACCTCCCCATTGATTATCAAGACGTAGGTCGCGCTTTTCTTGACTCAGGCAAACTCGGCCTAATGACGGTTTTTAAAAATAATGAGGCGTACGATGCCAGCAACGTCTGGTTCGAAGACGGCAGCATCAAGCTCTACTCGAAAACAGAAAAGCCCCCGCAGATGAAGCATATCGATTATGGGCTCGGAGTTTTTCGCCGCGATGCTTTCGCTAACTATCCGCGCGATGCAGTCGTTGATCTGGCTGCAATTCAGACCGAACTTTGCCGCCGCGGGGAGCTCGCTGGCTACGAGATGACCGAGCGCTTTTACGAGATAGGGTCGCCTGCCGGACTCAAAGAGCTTGATATCCTGCTGCGCCAGCAGGCGCGAAGCCGGAGGCCAGAGAAGGCAGGAGGTTTGAGGGGCGAGGGATGACGAAAAGCGGAACCGGAAAGCGGGAGATGGAGGCATAGCGGAGCAATCCAGAATAGACGTAAGTCAGCCCGGAAACGGCGGGAAATCCAGCGCGAGGACCGCGATACGTCCATTATTATTTATGCAGATATTATTCTTGCATATTTTTTTATTCGCGCTTGCCCCGGTGCGTGCCCAATCCGGGAAAAATCAAGGCCGCGCGCCTCGATCCCGCAAAAGATTACACCCATCGATTCGGCGCCGTGGTTCACTTTTTGGAGGCCACCGGGTGGAAAAAACGCATCAAAGGCGACCACCACATCTTCACCCGTCCAGGTATCCCCATTCTCCTCAACCTCCAGCCAGAAAAGAATGGTAAGGCCAAAGGCTACCAAATCGCCCAAGTCAGGAAACAACTCGAACTCTTCAAACTATGAAAAACATCAAAGACTATGCTGTCCAAATCTACTGGGATGGCCGCGGCAACTACTTTGTCGCTGAAATCCCTGAAATCCCCACGTGTGCGGCCGATGGCACCACCCAAGCCGAGGCGATCGCCAATCTCGAAAAGACCTTCGCCGTCATGAAGGAGGCTTACGAAGAGAGCGACCTGACCATGCCGGCACCCAGTCCGGAAAGTCGATTCAACATCAATCAGCTCGCGTCTATCGCCATGATCGTGAAGATTGCCCAGATTGCCAAGCTCGCAAACATTCTCGGCCAAACCCTCGCCTCAAAAATCAAGCGCCGCACTCCGTTCAGCGTCGGCGAGGCCCGCAAACTCAACCGCGTGTTTTATGAGCACGGGCTGACCGTCCAATGACTTGGGGCCTTTCGCGTTCCACTTTCCCGTTTTCGCCATTCACTGTTTTCCATTTACACCTCTCCCTCCTTTCCAATTTTCCAACGTTTCATAATTTCCCCCCATGTCCTACTCCATCCAACATCTGAAAGAAACAGCTGAAATCGTCGCCAAGATCAATCCGGCGGATTGCGAAAAATGCGTAGCGGAGCTTGTCGACGTACGCACCCGCGGCGGTCGCCTTTTCATTCTTGGAGTCGGGGGCAGCGCGGCCAACGCCTCGCACGCGGTGAATGATTTTAGAAAAATAGCCGGACTCGAGTGCTACGCCCCGACCGACAACGTCTCTGAGCTCACCGCGCGCACCAATGATGACGGCTGGGCCAGCGTATTTGTGGAGTGGCTTCGCGGTTCTAAGCTCAACGGCAAGGACGCCCTCCTCATCCTCTCGGTTGGCGGCGGCAACCTGGAAAAAAACGTCTCCCCCGGCTTCATCTCAGCTATCCAGCTCGCGAAACAAGTCGGCGCTCGGGTGATCGGCATTGTCGGCAAAGATGGCGGTTACACTGCCACGCAAGCGGATGCCTGCGTGATTGTCCCTACCGTGAATCCAAATAATATCACACCCCACTCCGAAGCTTTCCAAGCCGTCGTCTGGCATCTTTTTGTGTCCCACCCAGCGCTCAAGGTAAATCAGACGAAATGGGAATCGGTAGTCGGAAAATTGTGAAATCTTGAAATTGGGAAATTGAGAAACGGGGGCTCTCCTGCTCTAAATTTTATCCTAGTTCGCGCTTTCCATTTATTTGCCTCTCCGTGCCTGACGCATCCCCCACTTTTCCGATTACCCGCTCTCCCGCTCTTCGTTTGGCCGTGTTTCTCGACCGGGATGGCACGCTGAATGCGACGGTTGTGCGGGGGGGGAAGCCTTATCCTCCGAGCAGCGTGACGGAATTCCAACTCCTGCCGGGAGTCGCAGAAGGTTGCCGCGCGCTGCATGCGGCTGGCTATGTGCTCGTCGTGGCGACGAATCAACCTGACGTCGGTCGCGGCACGCAGACCCAAACCGCAGTCGAAGCGATGCATGCCCTCCTCTTAAAATCTATTCCTGAAATCGCGCACATCGAGGTTTGTTATGAGCCGGGCAACACGAACCCGCCCTCCGAATTTCGTAAGCCCGCGCCCGGCATGTTGCACCACGCGGCCAAAACACTCCATCTTGACCTCGCCCAAAGCTGGATGATTGGCGACCGCTGGCGCGATGTGAGTTGCGGCGCGAATGCTGGTTGTCGCACCATCTTCCTCGACTGGGGCTATGCAGAAAAACTGCAAACCCCACCTGACTTCACCGTCCGAAGTTTCACGGCAGCGACCGAAATCATTCTGGCTCGAATTTAATCTAGGCTACCGCAATCTACCAATCAATATTCCCCATGAAATCACTGAATGATCTAAAAATCCAAATCTACGCTGACGGCGCTGACAAAGCAGGTATTCTCGAACTTTACGCCAAACCCTACATCAAGGGATTAACCACTAATCCGACTCTGATGAACAAAGCCGGCATCAAGGATTATGAAGCATTTTCTAAAGATATCCTGAAGACGGTCACGGCGAAGCCCATCTCGCTCGAAGTTTTTACCGATGACCTCGTCGACATGAAGCGCCAGGCGCTCAAGATTGCCTCATGGGGCAGCAATGTTTACGTCAAAATTCCTATCACAAATTCCGTCGGTCTATCCTGCATTCCGCTCGTGAAGGAACTTGCTCAACAAGGCGTGAAACTAAATATCACCGCCCTCCTCACCCTCGCGCAAGTTCGTGATGTTGCCGCAGTCCTGAATCCTAATGTGCCATCCGTCGTTTCTATTTTTGCGGGTCGGATTGCGGACACGGGAATCGATCCGATGCCACTCATACGAGCGGCTGGTGCTTTGCTCGAAGGGCAGCCCAAGGCGGAATTGCTGTGGGCCAGCGTCCGTGAGGTGCTGAATATTCTCCAGGCTGAAGCAAGCGGCACTCAGATCGTCACGGTGCCCCATGATATTCTGGCCAAGGCCGCAAAAATGCTCGGTACCGATCTCACCGCTCTTTCGTTAGATACGGTTAAAATGTTCGCCAAGGATGCCACCGCCGCCGGATTTAAACTTTAATCCCTGAACAACAATTAACAACGGGCGCGCGGGTGAGGCCCGTTGATCGGTGGACAGTCAGCCCATGCTCGTTCGCAAGAGCCATCAACGGTAGGCGCGGTTCAGACCAGCCACCAGTTTCTCAGTTTCCCAATTTTCAGTATTTCTCAATTTTCAGCTCCCCCCTATCCAGCGTGCCGCGGCGCGGCCGCGAGCCTTCACATTATTCTTCACATCGGGGCGACGGCGCGGCTTGATGCCTATGAACCATGAAGCCCGCCCCCGCCGAGTCGACGGCCGAACTCCTCCACCGTGTGCGCCAGCAGCTTATTCTGTCGCAAGTACGGATTATGGAATTGGAAGACGAGCGCGATGAATTGGCGCCCCGGCTCGCGGCGACGGAGTCGTTATTGACCGCCGCCCAAACCCTCGCTGACCAGAAAATCGACGAAGCC
>SXZN01000247.1 GCA_005787865.1 Opitutaceae bacterium
ACCGCTAGGGGAATTTTGGCGTTGTTCATGACGGCCAGCGTGCCGGCGCTCACGCGGGTCGCGCCAAGATTCAAAAGAAAAAAACCGAGACCAGATGCCACCAGCCCAAGATAAGCCAGCAGACGCCATTGGGCGGGTGAGGGGTAAATTTGAATCTGGCCCTGACTCAACACGACGGCGCCCGTGAGGGCAAAAGCGCCTACATAAAGCAGCGCAAAAGTTTCATGATCCGGTCGCGAACCGCGGGTAGCGCGGATCCGCCGGTAGAGCACTTGACCGAGGGCAAAGGTCAGGTTCGCGATTTGCACGAGAATAAAACCATGCAACGATGCCGGGGCTGATCCGGGTTGGAAGACAATCACGGCTGTCCCCACCATCGCGACCAGCGCGGCGAGCAATGCGCGCGGTCGCAGGGTCCGGTCAAAGGCGTCGGCGAATAACGTCACCAGGATTGGCGTGGTGACGCTAAATAGCGCCACTTGGTAAGCCGGCAAGTAGCGGAAGCTCGCGTTGTAGGCGAGATACATGAGGCCGAATTGGATGGCGCCGATACCCGTCAGCTGCAGCCCCGTCCGCAGAGGGAGTTTCCGTAGACGCAGGAACGGCAAAAATATTAACAGAGCGAGGCCCAGCCGAATCGCGGCGACTAAATTACCATCGAGACCGGCAGTGAGGCCCTTGGTCAGCCCAAAAGAAAAGGCCCATAGGAGCGAAACGATGAGGAGAAAGGGCATGACGGGGTCGGGTGAAATGGGCGGGGCTCCGCATGTGTGCGCTTGGGGGGATTGCCGGTCGGCGATCAGACCCGGAAAAGTGCGCCCAGCTTTTTTCCAATTAGAATAGTCAAACCGGTGAGGGCGATGCCCAAGAACACCATGGCCCAGACGCCGAGCGCGGAGGCGATTAATTTGCCGTCACCGAGCAATTGGAAGAGTTCATAAATGGCTTTGGTGATCGGATAATAAATTTGTTTCTGCGCGAGGACGAGCGAGTCGGAAACTTCCAGCATGGCGAAGGCAAAGGCGAGCAGGCCACCCGCGAGGAGATTCGCGGTGATCAGGGGTAGCGTTATTTTGGCGACGGCTTTAAGCGGAGGGCAGCCGAGATTTTGGGCGGCTTCCTCGAGCGTTTCGCTGGTTTGCTGAAAGCCCGCCACGGCCGCGCGCACCACGTAGGGCAGGCGGCGAACGGAGTAAGCGATGATGAGTAAAATGGTGGGGTCACGCGTCGGATTGAGAAAAGCGAAAAACTTTCCTTCCTGACTCATGGCGAGATAACCGAAGGCTAAGACCAGGCCCGGCACCGCGAGCGGTAGCATCGCGAGAAAGTCGAGCACTTGGCGCCCCGCAATCTTTGAGCGGACGATCACGTAGGCCAACAAGAGGCCGAGGATGAGATCGATGATCGTGGAGATACTCGCATACTTCAGGCTATTGGCGATGGCGGGAACGGTGAGCGGGTGACCGAGGGCGAGTTCGAAATTATGAAAAGTTAACTGGGTAGGAACGACGGTAGCGTACCAGTCGCTCGAAAAGGCCACGAGGATGACCCCAAGATGCGGCAGCAGGGCAAAGGCGGTGACTGTAGTAAAAAACAATGTGCACAACCAGGCACGCCCCCGGCTCGGCGCAGTCGGACCGCCCAGGGCCGTGGCTTTCGCCATCATCGCGTAATGGTCGCGACCAAATAGGCCTTTGCCTAAGGCATAAAAAGTCACCGAGCTGAACAGCATCACCGCGACCAGGGCGTAAGGAAATGGATTACCGCTCATATCTTTTAAGCCGTAGAAAATTTGCACGGCAGTCAGGCGAGAGTAATCAAAAATCAGCGCGACGCCGAGATCGGTAAAGGCCCAGATAAAAACAATGGTGCCACCAGCAAAAAGACCGGACTTGATGAGGGGGAGGGTTATTTTGCAGAAACGGCGCCAGCCCGTGCAGCCGAGGTTGGCCGCGGCTTCGTTCATGGCGGGGTCGAGATTGGCGAGGGCGGCAACCGCGTTGAGATAAATAATCGGGTAAAGGCTGAAAGCATTAACGAGCGCGATGCCGAGAAACTGGTTGGCGGCTAGCCAGTCGAAGGTCCAGCCGCTGGGGCGGAGACCGAGTTCGATGATGAGGGCATTCAGCGCGCCATATTGGCCGAGAATTTGTTTCAAGCCAATCGCGCCGACGAAGGGTGGTAATACGAGCGGAACGAGAATGAGGGCGCTCAATAAACTTTTCCCCGGAAAGAGGCAGCGATCCGTGACCAGCGCCAGCGGCACGGCCAGCAGCAGGGCCAGGATCGTGGTGGTGAGGGCGAGCCCAAAAGAGTTGGCTAGGCCGCCGAGATAAAGCGGATCGGTGAGCAGCGAGCCGAGGTAGGCGAAAGTTAGGTGACCATCCGCATCAATAAAGCCCCCTTTAAGAATCTGCAGAATTGGCCACAGAAAAAAGGCGCAGAAAAAAAGCAGCGTAGCGCCGAAAATAAAGCGGGCAAAATTCTGGGACATGTCAAAGCTGGGATGCCGCGGCCCGCGGTTAGACACAAGCCGGAAGCGGGCGAGGCTTGCCGGGGCAAGTGGCGCGCCGAGCCGCCGCCACGGGGCAGGGGTTTATTGGGCTAAGTGCCGCGCGAACGCCGCGAGGGTGCGCGGACTCACGTGGTGTTCAATGCCCTCGGCATCGCGTTCGGCGATTTTAGGCGGAACGCCCAGTGCTTGCAAAAAAGCGACGACGATTTCGTGGCGTTGTTGGCAGATTTTAGCTAAGCGCTGGCCGTGGGGCGTGAGAAAAATTGCCCGGTAGGGTAAGGCGGAGAGGTAGCCGGCGCGTTGCAGTCGGGCGAGGGTGTGGTTGACGGTCACATGGGTCACGCCAAGCCGGTGGGCTAAGTCCACGACGCGCGCCTCGCCCATGGCGAGGGTGAGATCGGCGATGGCCTCAACGTAATCCTCGGCGGTTTCGGTCGCGTGAGCGCGCCGCGTCTGGCGCAAGCTGGCGGCTTGGAGGGGCGCGGAGCGAACTGGGCGGGAGGCGACACGAGCAGTTTTCGGCAAAGACACCCAGGGACTAGGACGGTCGGCGCTTGACAAGTCCAGTCTAAAATGTAGCTAAGGCTACATTATGGACAAATTAGTACGAATCGCCGCGGCGGGATTAGCCTTGGTCCTCGTTAATCTGCTCCCCGGGCAAATCACGGAGACCCCGGCCACCATCGCGCCCGGGCGCTTTTTAATCGAAATGGATGCGCTGTCTTTAAAAATAAATCGTGACGGCGGGGATCGCTTCACGGCTTGGGGGGTCGCCACAACATTTTTGACGACGGGGCTGACGGCTAATTGGGATGTGCAGGTGGGCGCCGAACTTTTCTTAAACCAAAAATTTGATTCGAGTGGGTTAACCGAAAGACATTCCGGTCTGGGGGATGTTTACTTTCGGACTAAGTGGCGGTTTTACGCCGACGCGGACACGGGCACGTCGATCGCGATCATGCCCTATGTGAAGTTACCGACGAATACGGGTGGGGTCGGCAACCAAGCGCGTGAGGGGGGGCTGATCATCCCGTGGGAAGCGGCGCTCGTGGGTGGCGTTCAGCTCACGGCGATGGGCGAAATTGATTTTCAGCGTAACGATGGGGATAACGGCTATGATTCGGTCTGGTCAACTGCGGTGGCACTTCAGCGCGCCGTAACGCAGGCGATCGGTTTGTATGCTGAAACTAAATTCGGTAAATCGACGAGCGGGGCACCGTGGGATGGGGTTGTCGGTGGCGGCGTTACCTTGGCGCTGTCGAAAAATACATTGTGGGATTACGCCCTGTACCGGGGCCTGACGTCGGGATCTTCCGATTGGCAGCACGTCCTGAGGTTGAATTGGGGTTTCTGAGTGGCGTCACTTCGTAATGGAAAATTTACCATCTCATTTGCCGGATCCGAGTTGGCGCCGGGCGCGCGTGATGCCGAGTTTACCCGAGTCACATCGGAGTGTGACGGTGCCCGCCAGCGCTGGTTTTTGGCGTAAGCTCTTAGCTTTTTCTGGTCCCGGTTTCATGGTCGCGGTGGGCTACATGGATCCCGGTAATTGGGCCACGGACCTCGCCGGCGGCGCCCAATTTGGCTACACGTTGTTGTCGGTTATTTTGATCTCCAATCTGATGGCGATTTTGCTGCAGCATTTGTGCGTGAAGCTGGGAATTGCCACCGGGCGCGACTTGGCGCAGGCTTGTCGCGATCATTACCCTCGTCCGGTGGTTTGGTTTCTCTGGATTTTGTGCGAACTCGCCATTGCCGCGTGCGATCTCGCGGAAGTCATTGGCTCGGCCATTGCCTTGCAGTTGCTGTTTGGCATCCCGCTTATCTGGGGCTGTCTCATCACGGTGGCCGATGTGCTGCTCCTGCTGCTGCTGCAACATAAGGGGTTTCGCTATCTCGAGGCGGTGGTCATCACTCTCATTCTGACGATTGGTTCCTGCTTTGCGGTCGAACTCTATTTGGCGCGGCCGGATCTTGCGGCTGTGGGGGCTGGGCTCGTGCCCACGGCTGAGATCTTGCGCAATCCCGCCATGCTCTACATCGCCATCGGAATTTTGGGCGCCACCGTCATGCCGCACGTCATCTACGTGCACTCGGCGCTCACGCCGGGCCGCTACGGCGACGTCGTCACCGCCGGCCGCACGGCCGAGGGCCGGGGCCGCC
>SXZN01000042.1 GCA_005787865.1 Opitutaceae bacterium
AGGCTCGCGCTTACTCTCGATCAAGGCCCACGCTTCCGCTGCTCGCTCCACGGGGAAGCGGTGCGTCAAACAGCTGAGCGAATCCAGCCGCCCCGCCGCGATCCACTCGAGCGTGGTCTGTAATCGTGCCGCCGTCGCGCCCGAGGCGAGGTCAAAAGAAATTTCGGCGTTACGAAATTCCTGGAGACTTTCCTGTAAATTGACGGCGCCCGCCGGGGAATAAAAACCCGCGATGACCATATGACCACCCCGCGCCATTTGGGGGAGATAAGCTTTCAGCCCGCGCGCGCTGCCCACGGTTTCCACCAACACTTGCACTCGCTCGCGGCCAAGTGCGCGGACGGCGGCCAGACCGTTATCGGTGCCACTCAAGACAGTGGACCCAAAACGAGAAAATCGCGCCAAGCGATCTGGGTGTCGGCCCACCAACACTACTTTTGCCCCGAGCTGCGCGAGGGTTTGGCCTGCCCATTGCCCGACGAGACCATCGCCGAGGACGACGGCCAGTTGCCCCGGCTGAATCGGCGAACGGATGCCACAATTATAACCCACCTGCGTCAACACGAGTCCGGCAAAAGCCAAGGGATCGATCCCTGCCGGCAACGCCAGCAACGCACCCTGCGCGCAAACCGCCGGCGAAACGTGTCCGGCAAATTGATTATCAAACATGCCGCAAACTTTACTCATCGAGGCGAACACCCAATCACCCGGAGCAAAACGCTGCACCGCAGCACCGACCTGCCGCACCCGGCCAACTTTTTGATAGCCGGCAATCATGGGAAAAGGAGCGGGATCACCCAGCCGCCAAGCGACGTCGCCAGAAATCCGCTCCCCGCGGAGGAACGAGCCCTCCGTCCCGTTGCTAATCCATGAATGATGCACATCGACCACCACATCCTCAGGCCCCGGTTCAGGGGAGGTAATTTCCTGGTAAGCGACTTGATGGGGGCCGGTGAAGACCACCGCGTGCGATTTCATGAAATGACAGTGCGCCCCAGTCTACGGACCGCTTCAAGCAGCAATGGCGTGATATTTCATCGATGCCCATTGGACCACCAAGCCAAGCGCTGTCATCTGCGCATAAAAAAGGCGCGGGCATATCGCCCGCGCCTAATGAAAACTAAACTAAGATGAGGTCTTAGAACTTCAGGCTCAGCTTGGTGTAATAAAACACGCCGTTAAAGCCGAACGGTGAAATACTGTTATAAGGGAAGATACCCGCGTTGTCCGTGCCGCCATAGGCCGCGCCATTGAAAACCTTCGAACGGATATTCTCGTCAGGATAGACGTCGAGGAGGTTATTCGCGCCAACGGAGATCATGATGTTCTTTGTGTAATGATAAGTCACATCAAGGTCAGTGAGCCACTTAGCGCCCCAAGTTTGGATGACTTGTTTATTAGTGGTCGTGCCACCCACGGAACCAGGGACAGCGGCGGCGAACTCGACATTATAACCGGGAGTCAGCACATCGATATTGGCTTGAGTGGCGGTGGTAAAAGTGACCGCTGAAACTTCGCCGTAGCGCACTTGGCGAGCCAAGAAAGAGAATTTACCGTATTCCCAGCCGGCCGAGAGATTGATATTATCACGCGGCTGACCCTTTTCGAGGCGGATGGTTTCGGTGAGATCAAAGAGCGGGGTGGTGGTGATCGCCGCGAGATTAGCCGGAGCCTGCTTGATCCGGTTGGCCTTCGTCGTGTTGTGATTAAAGCCCCCAGTGAAGGTGAATTTACCCGATGCGCTGGTGGTCAGGACGTAACGACCACTCACATCAACCCCCTTGGTGGTAGTATCAATTGCGTTGGTGAAGTAGCGACCGCCGCCCACGCCCGTGATGCCCTGTGTGGCGAGCAACGCGATGATCGGAGCGCCGGTGAAATTAGAGGATAGCACGATGCGATCCTTGATCTCGATATTGTAGATATCCACGGAGGCAGAGAAACCGGATTTCTTTGAATTCCAGGTGATCCCGCCGCTGACATTGGTCGATTCCTCGGGCTTCAAGCTGGAGGCACCTAAAGCTTTGGCCGCCGCATTACTGACGGGGAAGGTGAGAATATCGTAAGGGATGCCACCGATAAAATTAGTGGATGTGGCGCTGAACCATTGTTGCGCTAAGTGCGGCGCGCGGAAACCGGTGCTGACCGAACCGCGCAGCGCGAATTCATTGGTCAGCTCGACGCGAGAGGCGAGCTTGACCGTGCTGTTGTTGCCGAAGTCCGTGTAGTCCTCGAAGCGAGCCGCGAGGGAAACCAACCAGCGATCCGTCAGATTTTGCTCGAGGTCGAGATAGACTGACTTAGCGCGGCGGTTGTGGGAGCCGGCATCTGAAGGCTTGAAGCCCGGGAACACCTGGGCCCCGACCGCGGCGAGGCCACCGTTGTTTGGCCCACCAATAATCGTGACGCCACCATTGCGGTAGGAATCAGCTTCACCAGCTTTGATAGTGTATCTTTCCGCGCGAACTTCCGCGCCGACCGCGAATTTAAGCGGCGTGGCAAAACCTGCATTAAATGAAGTCGTGAGATCTAGGTTGGCTCCCATTTGGGCAAATTTCAGCTGGCCATCGTAGAAGGCGGTACCGCTCGCGCCGCCCAACGTGACGTTGGCGGAGTTAGAGGTGCGATAATCAAGCGTATTGGTCCCGGCGGTGGTGCTCAGGTCGTAATTCCAATTGGACGCCTTGCCTTTAACGCCAGTGCTAAAAGAGAAATCTTTTACGACGCTATCGATGTACGGCAGAAAGCCATTAGGCCAAATACTCCGAACCGTGCGATCGTCGCCGGCGCGACGCGCAAAGCCCGCGCCATTCGCGTGACGAGTGCTGGTGCCACCGTTGAAATAAAGCTCAAGATTTTCCGCGAGCGGATAATCACCATTGAGCCAAAGGCCTTGGTCCTTCGTCATCGGGTCACCAAAACGGTGGTTGATGCGATTAACCGTCGCCTCACGCGGATCGAGCGTGCCATTCGCTGGGCTGAGACCCGTGCCCGAGCCATAATTACCGGACATCGCAACCGGCAAGCCAGTGGTGGTACTGGTGCCAAAATATTGCTGGCGCGTATCGGCCAAGCTCCGATTGGTTGGCGCGTGATCGCGCAGATAAATATCGACGAAGAGCGAACCCTTGTCGCCCAAGGCTACCCCAGTAAAGGCGTCAAGTTTGTAGTCCTCGCCATCACCAGCGCCCGTAACGCCGTAACCAAGGGTCATGCCCCAACCAGCATCCTTGCGCAGGATAACATTGATCACGCCAGCAATAGCGTCGGAGCCGTATTGAGCCGAGGCACCGTCACGCAACACTTCGATGCGCTCGATCATCGCCGCCGGAATGGCATTAAAGTCGGTCGAGACTGAACCGCGCCCAATTGAACCGTTGAGGTTGACGAGCGCACTGGTGTGGCGGCGTTTGCCATTGATGAGCACGAGGGTCTGGTCCGGCGCCAATCCACGTAGCGTGGCCGGGCGAATATGGTCGGTCCCATCCGTCAACGATGGACGCGGGAAGTTAAACGACGGAATGTTGGCCTGCAGCATCTGGCTGGTTTCATTGTAACCACCCTGCTTCAGCTCGGTGCCACTGATAACATCGATCGGCACCGGCGATTGCGTCACTGAGCGGTCATTAAAACGTGACCCGGTCGTGACGAATTTTTCCAACTGAATGGTATCATTCTTCTTCGCTGCTTCCGGGGCGACGGTTTGCCCGAAAACAGGTGAATTAACCGCTAACATTAAAAAGGCGAAAAGCGCGACTGCGCCGATTCGCCGGGATCCCGTAGCATACGAGATCGATGATACTTGGTTCTGATTATTCATAGGTGGTGTGTTAGATTATTTTGAGTTTCTGAGACTCAAACCTGAATTAAATGTATTGATCATTGCGCCAATCACAACTGCCGATTCCCCCACTAATAAAAAAGGCGAACCTGCGGAAGTTCTCGTTATAAGCAGCGGTGGATAAATTATAATTTAGTATACATAGTAATATAAAAAAAGCCACCTGCGGCCTAGACCGAGGGTATTATTTTTCTAAGACTTGGCGGCTGGCATCAGCAAAAATGGCCAGAGATACGACAGAAACCACCCGAGAATTTACGTCTTGAGGCACTGCCGCATCAGAGAAAGCCTTTCGTATGCTAACTACCCACCGTTTAATTTCTGCACCGTTAATTGCCGCGTTAGCATTATTGACCGCGCCTCTACCGCTAGCGGCCCAACGAGCCGCCATTGAAGCTGAACACGGCATGGTGGTCTCCGTACACGAGCTCGCCTCTCAGGCGGGCGTAGAAATTTTACAGCAAGGGGGCAACGCAGTCGATGCGGCCGTCGCCACCGGCCTCGCCTTGACCGTGGTCTATCCTTTTGCCGGCAACATCGGCGGCGGTGGCTTCATGATGATTCATTTAGCCGGCGCCACTCCAGGCACGGGCCGCGATATCGCGATTGATTATCGTGAGACCGCACCAGCGAGCGCCACTCGCGACATGTATGTCGGTCAAGATGGTAAGTTACGCCAAGGCGTGGGTTCATCCACCGTGGGTTGGCAAGCGAGCGGGGTGCCCGGCTCCGTCGCTGGCTTCGCCTTGGCGATGCAGAAATACGGCTCCGGCAAAGTCACTTGGGCTCAGGTAGTCGAACCCGCCCGCCGACTGGCCGCCGAAGGTCATATCGTGTCGCAAGCGAACGCCGCCTCCTTCCGTACTTTTGCTAAGCTGCTCGCCCCGTTTGCTGACTCACAAAAAATTTACCTCAAGCAAGGCGCCTTCTGGAAAGCCGGCGAACACTGGGTGCAAGCCGATCTCGGGGCGACCATGGCCCGCCTG
>SXZN01000248.1 GCA_005787865.1 Opitutaceae bacterium
CGCCCGCATTTCACCACATTGCGGAGCAACTCATCCAGTATCTGGATATCAAGCCAGTGCTGCCGACCAATCGCACTTTTCTCGCGGCGCAAGGAAGTTTCCCATGATTGGTTATCTCACGCCTAACTATCCGCTGGTGGCCGCTTTTCGGGACCAGCCCGTCGTCCGGACGCGGGTAAAAAATCGGCCGACGACTGGACTCTTCAAGCCGGCGCCAAATTTAGCGGACTATTTTCCGGCCGATGAAATCCTCGCGAGCAAAGGCGATTTAGATCGTCCTATTTCGGGTCTCGCGAGTGATAGCCGTCGAGTGCTGGCTGGTAATGTATTTTTTGCGCTACCGGGAAATCGGACAGACAGGCATGCTTTTATCGACCAAGCCATCAGTCGTGGGGCGGTTGCCATTGTCGCCGAGAAAATTCCGAGTGGCACGGCGGCGCGCGTGACTTATATCCAAGTGGCGGATGTCCGGTGGACTCTCGCGAAAGCGGCGCAGCGCTTTAATCATTTCCCGGACCGATCGCTGGAGGTGCTTGGGGTCGCCGGCACGAATGGGAAAACGACGGTCGCTCATCTTATCAAGCATTTATTAGCGACGACGACCCGGCGAGTCGGCCTGGTGGGGACGATCAACTACGATCTCGGGAATCGGGTGGTGCCCGCGTATCAGACGACGCCAGAGTCTTTAGAGTTGTATGGTCTCTTGGCGCAGATGCGTGAGGCCGGTTGCCGCCAAGCGGTGGTGGAAGTCAGTTCGCGCGGCCTTGATCAACAGCGGGTGGGCGGGCTGCAGTTCGGCGTGGCGGTGTTTACTAATTTTACGGCAGACCATCTCGATTACCACGGGACGAACGCGGCTTACTTCAGGGCGAAGGGGCGGTTTTTTATTGGTGAGAACGGGCCTCTCCCAAAAGTAGCGGTGGTTAATATTGATGACGCGGGCGGTCGCGAATTGGCGGCAGCGCTCCCCGCAGGGGTACGTCTGATCAGCTTTGGGGAGTCGGCGACTGCGCTCGTGCGAGCGGAGCAAGTGCAGGTGACTGCGCATGGCACCACCTTTCGCTTAATTTGGCCAGAAGGGGCGATCGAGGTAGAATGCCCGTTGCTCGGTCGTTATAATGTCAGTAATTTACTCGCGGCGTTTGCCGCTTGTTATGCGCTGGGTCGTGATCCAGCGGTCATTGCCGTCCGTTTAAAATATTTTTCCTCGGTACCTGGTCGGATGGAACGTATCTCAGTTGGGTCTGCAGCGCAGGTTTATGTCGACTATGCCCATACCCCCGCCGCCATGCGGGCTTCGTTAAGTCTGCTGCGGACCCTGACGCCAGGGCGTCTGTTCATGGTCTATGGTTGTGGCGGCCAGCGTGATCGATCCCAGCGTGCGCAGCTCACGAAAATCGTGCAGGAGATTGCGGATCAGGTTTGGGTGACCGCTGATAATCCTCGCGCAGAGCCGCTGTCCCAGATTTTTGCCGATCAGCAAGCGGGGGTGATTGCGGCGGAGCGGATCGCTTTTGTGCCGGATCGGCGGGAAGCGATTCGGCAGGCGTTGGCCGCCGCGCGCTTCGGTGATTGCGTGCTCATCGCGGGGAAGGGCCACGAAATTTATCAGAAATTAGCCGACACGATTGTGCCGTTTGATGATCGGCAAGTGGCGCGGGAGTTACTCGCAAGTTCGTTGGGTTAATGACGCCAATGCCCACTTTTGCCGCAGAAAAAATGGCGACTTGGACCGGTGGACACTGGGTGGGTACACCCGTGAGCCCGCTCAGCGGCTTTACGGCCGATACGCGGACGCTGGTTGCTGGGCAGGGGTTTGTCGCCTTGAAAACAGCGCAGCGTGACGGACATGATTTTCTCGAGGCGGCCGCCGCGCGCGGTGCTGTGGCGGCACTCGTTAGTCAGGCGGTGTCTGGCAGTCGCTTAGCGCAATTGGTAGTGGCGGATCCCTTGCGGGCGCTGCAACGCATCGCGCGGGAACATCGGCGAGAATTTAACGGGACGGTCATCGGAGTTACGGGCAGCGTGGGCAAGACTTCGACCAAAGATCTGCTGGGGATTTTACTGGGTGGGGCGACGCACGTGCTGACCACCGAGGGAAATTTAAATAATCAGCTCGGCGTGCCTTTGACGCTCACCAAGCTCGATACGACGCGGCAGGCTTACGCGGTGATTGAAGCGGGGATCAGTGGCCCGGGCGAGATGGCGCCATTGGCTGAAATGATCGAACCTGATCATAGTTTGCTCACGCTCGTGGCGCCGGCACACTTGGCTGGACTCGGTTCGCTCGCCGGGGTGGCTCAGGAGAAGGCCTTTTTATTGGCCGCCACGCGAGCGGGTGGGCTGAAAGTATTTCCGGCCAGCGCCGGTCAGTTTGAAGTTTTGCACAGGTTGGCTAATGCCCTCGTTTTGGTGCCGGAAAATGAAAATTATTCAACGGGGAGCGGTCGTGGCTTAAAATTTAAAGTGACCCAGCGGTCTAGCTCGACGGAGGTCACGTTGGGTGGTCAACGGCACTTTCGGTTACCTCGCGTTTCCAGTGGGATGGCCGCGAATGCGGCCCTCGCGCTGGCATTGGCGGGTGAACTCGGGGTGACGGACAGCAACTTACAGCAGCGGATCGCGAATTGGTTGCCCTCAAAGTGGCGTGGTGAGTTGCAGGAGTTCGGTCGCGCCCAAGTGTACTGTGATTTTTATAATGCCAATCCGGCCTCCATGCTGGATGCGCTCGAGGCGTTTCAAGGCAAGGTCGGGGCGAATCTTCCCCGCCTGTACGTGCTGGGGTGTATGGAGGAACTCGGGCCAGCCGCGGCAGAGTATCACCAGCAAGTCGGTCGACAGATCCATTTACGGCCGGCTGATTATTTATTTGTGATCGGTGGGTCGGCGGCGGCTCTACGGGAGGGGTTATTAGAAAATGGCAACGCGGCCGATCAGATTGCCGTGATTACTGACTTGCAGCCCGTGCGGGTACGGCTGGCAGATTTTACCGGAGCAGTTTTCTTGAAAGGCAGTCGTCGGTACGAACTGGAAACTGTCTTGGCGGATACCGCGGTCAGCGCGGCGCACTAAAATGGCATTTATTATCCAAAAATCAAAAATCGGCGCGAGCGAGGGCGGAGGTCTAACGCCGCTGCGCGTGAGTATCGTTCAGCGTGCCGCCAGCGATCGCGCGGGATTAATCATAACGGAGGCGCGCTATGCTTAGTCATCTTTTGACCTACGGTGATTCGTTCGGTCCGTTGCGGTTGTTGCACTATAATAGTGTGCGCACGATTGGCGCGGCGATCACCGCACTCGTGATTGGTTTTATTATTGGCCCTTGGCTGATTCGTCGTTTCCAGGAATTAAAATTTGGCCATGGCTACATCGACGAGCGCACGGGCGCGTTAGGCGCCACGTACTTCGATAAAACCCACACGCCGACCATGGGCGGGTTAATTATATTTTTATCGGTATTTTTAAGCAGTGTGCTCTGGGCCGAGCCGAATATCTGGGTGTTTGTCGCCCTGTTAGTCTATACACTCCTCACTATTCCCGGTTGGCGAGATGACTACTTGAAGGTGATGCATAAAAATAAGAACGGCATTAAATCGTGGGAGAAAATTGCCTGGCAATCCGCCACGACGGTTATCGCGCTGGGGATTTTGCTCTGGCACCCGCTCAGCGCCGGCAAAATTCGCGAACTATGGGTGCCGTTTGTGAAGACGGCCGTCATCCACTACATGCCGTGGTGGTTACTGCTCATGTTAATTTATCTGTGGATCGTTGGCTTCAGCAATGCGATCAACCTCACGGATGGTTTGGACGGACTCGCCGTCGGTTGCACGATCACGGTGGCACTAGTTTTTGGCATCATGGCGTACGTGGCTGGCCGAGTAGATTTTTCCGGCTATTTATTAATTAGTCATGTGCCTGGAGCCGGAGAATTGACGGTCGTTTGTGGCGCGCTCATTGGCGCCTGCATGGCATTTCTCTGGTATAATTCTCATCCGGCGGAAGTTTTCATGGGCGATACCGGCTCGCTGGCTCTCGGTGGGCTGATTGGCGTGATGGCCTTCATGATTCATCAGCCAGTTACCCTTATCTTGGTGGGGGGCGTATTCGTGCTCGAAGCCGTTTCAGTGATTTTGCAAGTAGGTTGGTTTAAGCTCACCAAGCGCCGCTCCGGCGTCGGGCAGCGTCTCTTCTTGATGGCGCCCATTCATCATCATTTCCAAAAAAAGGGTTGGCCGGAAAGTAAGGTGGTCTTGCGCTTTTGGGTGCTCTCCCTCGGGTGTGCGCTGGCCGGACTGGCCACGCTGAAACTTCGTTAACTCATCATTTATGCCCATCGAATATAATTTTGAAAATACGCCTAATTTTCGGGTGCTGACTCGTTCGAGTTTGGTGCTGTTGCGCCAGTCCATCGTGCGCTCGCTGACTAAATTGCGGCGACTGCGTCTGGGGCTGGCCATCGTTCCGGAAGGTCCGTTGTTGCGTACCGCTAAATGTTTTAGGGGCGCCCAATAACCAGCCTGGCGGCCGCCGACGGCATCACCTCGCCCAAAACGCTGAATAACATCTATTTTTAGATAGCAAAATAACCATCCTGCCTCACATATTCTACTTATGAAAATCCTTCAAATCTTCGGAGCAGTCATCGCGGTGCACTTCCTCGCGTTCATCTTCATTTTTGCCAGTCCCGGTTGTCAGACTGGTCCGCGTAATATTCCTACGCCCGATGCCACCGCGCCGGTTGCCCACTCGGCCGCTCAGCCCGCTGAGCTCAGCGCAAACGTCGCGACGCCGTTAACCTATACCCCCGCGCTGAGTGCAGGTCATGCGACGCCGACCCGCCCGGGTTCACCGGCCGCCGCCGCCTTGGAGCCCGTTAAATCTTCAGCCGAGGTCGCGCCCGTTTCGACCTACACGGTGAGGAAGGGCGATAGTTTGTGGAGCATTGCGAAGAAAAATAATCTCACCGTCACCGAACTGGCCAAGGTCAATAACCTGAGCAGCGGTACGGCCCTCCAGCCTGGGAAGAAATTAATTGTGCCCGGTAAAATTGGCGCCGCGCCGAAGGATTTCGCGGCGGCCGCCTCTCCGGCCAAAATTGCCACCGACAAGCCAGCGGCCGTGGCGCCGCGGGGTGATGCGGTGAAGCATACCGTGCAGCCCGGTGAAAGCCTCGGCGTCATCGCCCGCAAATATCAAGTAGCCACCGGCGAACTCGCCGCCGCTAATAGCATCACCGATCCCTCTAAAGTTCGCGTAGGCCAACAGCTCGTTATTCCTGGCTCCAAAGCGGTTGGCGCGAAAAGCACAGGCGTCGTCACCGCTAAGGCCGGCTCGGCTCCAGCCGCTGCGGCACCCGCGCCGGCGGTCAATACGCCCTATTTTGAACTGACGGTCCCAGCTCCTGGACAAGATCTCGATGCTGGTTTGAAGGGGGCGGGTACTGAGGTGCCGACGATCAAGGTGGAAACCCCTGCCGTTGAACAGCCGCCGAAGAAGTAAACCACTCTCCCGGTGAGTTCGCCGAGCGCTGTTCCCCGCCGACCTCTTACGATCACCCCCGCGAGCGTTATCGTCGTCTGCGTCGCGGCGCTGGTGGTGCTCGGTCTCGTTGTGCTTTTTAGCGCGAGTTCGCCGATTAAGGGCGGGCCCTACGCCTATCTGTATAAGCAATTTATTTTTCTCGCGGTGGCGATTGCGGCCGGGTGGGTCGTGGCGATGGTCGATCTTGAGCAATTGCGCAAATTTGCCTGGGTGGTGGGAGTTCTCGCTCTAGTCGCCTTGTTGTTCGTCTTGATTCCCGGCATCGGGATTAAAGTAAATGGAGCCCGCCGCTGGGTCGGCTTTGGGGGCGTGCGCTTGCAGGTCTCCGAATTTGCCAAGCTCGCGATGGTGTTTTCCCTCGCGCATTACTTGGCGCTCAATCAGAGCAAACTCCATGATTTACTGCGGGGTTTTATTATCCCGCTCGGCTGGATTGGATTATTTTCTGGGTTAATTATTTTGGAACCAGATTTCGGCGCCGCTTTTCTGATCGGCACGATTGGGGTGGTCCTCCTTTTTTTAGCGGGCGTCCGTTTGAAATTCTTGCTCCCCGCCATCGGCTCATTGTTGGGCCTCTTCGCGCTGCTGATTTTATTTAATCCGCTGCGGCTGCAACGCGTGCTTTCCTTTCTCGATCCCGAGGCCAATCGGCAAGGCACGGGTTATCAACCTTGGCAGGCGATGTTAGCGTTTGCGGCTGGCGGCGTGGATGGTGTCGGACTCGGCAATGGGCGCCAACAAAATGCCTTTCTGCCCGAAGCGCATACCGATTATATTTTTGCGATTATGGGGGAGGAGATGGGGCTGATTTTTACGTTAACCGTCGTCATACTTTTTAGCACAATTTTCGTCGCCGGTTTGCTGCATGTGCGGCGCGCGCCTAATCTTTTTCAGTTTCTCCTCGTGACGGGCGCTCTCCTGCTGATTTGTCTGCAAGCTATCATCAACCTCGGCGTGGTCACCAGTCTGTTGCCTTCGAAGGGGATGGCGTTGCCGTTCATTAGCGCGGGAGGTTCTAATCTTCTGCTCATGGGTTTGCTGGTTGGCGTGATTATTAATTCCGCGCGCACGTGGGAGCGACCGCCGCCACTGGTCCGCCGCCGCTCGCTGACGGAGGTCGTCGCATGAGTGCCGCGGGAATTAACGCGCGCCGCTTTGTCATCGCTTGTGGTGGCACGGGCGGGCACCTCTCGCCGGGGATTGCGTTGGCGGAGGCGCTGCTGGCGCGCGGTCATGGCGTCACCCTGTTCATCAGTCAGAAAAAAGTAGATGCGCGTCTCGTGGCCCACTACGCGCAGTTGGCCGTGGAGCGGGTGCCGAGTGCTCCTTTCAGCTGGGGGCCGCGCGGGTTGCTGCGTTTTTATGCAGAACAGCTGAAGGGCTTATTATTTAGTTTGCGCTTCATCTGCGCCTATCAACCGGATGTTATTATTGGTTTTGGGGGATTCACCACTGCTGCCGTGGTGCTGGCCGGTTGGCTGCGGGGTATCCCCGTCGCTTTGCATGAAGCCAACCGTATTCCTGGTCGAACGATCCGCCTCCTCGCTTGGGGGGCGCAACGGCTTTATTTACCTCCGGGAGTGGCTTTGCCCGGTCGACGGGGTCGGGGGGTGCGCCCCACAGGTTTGCCGGTGCGCGCAGATATTATGCGGCAAGCCCCAGCGGTGGCGCGGGCCCAACTTGGCGTACATCCTACCCAAAAATTACTCGTGCTGCTCGGAGGAAGTCAGGGCTCCAGTAATCTCAATCAATGGGCTGAAGATAATTGGGCGGCACTGGCGTCGGCCGGCATCCAGTTGTACTGTGTCACGGGGTTGGGCAAGGGTCAGACGGGCGAGCGGTCGCACGTGAATCATGACGGCGTCGTGGTTCGCGCATGGTTTGAGGCCTTTTCTGATCGGGTGGGCGTCTTGCTTTCCGCTGCTGATCTCGTGGTCAGCCGCGCGGGCGCGGGGACTTTAGCGGAATTGGTGCGCTGCGTGACGCCAGCGATTTTATTACCTTACCCCCAGGCGACTGATAATCATCAGTGGGCGAATGCCACCTATTTTGTGCAACAGGGCGGCGGGTTGGTGCTGGCGGAGTCAGCCCTCCCGACCTTGCGCGCGGAAGTGCTGCGCGTGCTGGAGGCTGATGCGCTGCTCGCGCAATTCCGCGCGCAGCTCCTCCGCCAGGCGCAGGAAGATAGTCTCGCCACCATGGTGCCTGATCTGGAGCTACTCGCCCGCGGTTCCCCCGCCGGGCGCCGGCGAGAATCGGAGAAGGCCGTCGCATGAGCACGGCTAAAATAAATACGCTGCACCCCGCGCCAACGTGGGAGGATTTTTTGCAAGCGGTGCGCCGCGGTCTGCGTCCGGCGACCAGATTGCTGGAGTATGAAATGCTCGGCGCTAAGACCACGATGCGGGTGGGCGGCCCCGCGCGGGTTTATGCGGAGCCAGCAGACGTCGAGGATTTACGTCTCTTGTTGCGCCAAGCGAAGGAGTTTGGCTTGCCCATTTTAATGCTGGGTCGCGGGTCGAATTTAATCATTCCCGATGCGGGCGTGGAGGGGGTGGTGATCAGTCTGGCGCATCCCGATTGGCAGAAATTTACGATTCAGCCCGATGGTCGGGTCTGGGTCGGAGCGGGGTTACGTTTAAAAAATTTATGTGGTTTAGCGACGAAGGCGGGTTTAGCGGGCTTTGAATTTCTGGAAGGAATCCCCGGTTCGGTGGGGGGGGCCTTGCGCATGAATGCCGGGGCGATGGGCGGGTGGATGTTTGACGTCGTGGAGGAAGTCCAGTTGGTGACACCGCTGGGTGAACTCCAGTTGCTGAAAAAAGCGGTTTTGCACGTGGATTATCGGCATTGTGCCGAATTGCAGGAGGCCATTGCGGTTGGGGCTTACTTGCAGGCGCCCGCAGCGGCGGCGACCACCGCCATACGTGGACAAATTGAGGCTTATCAAAAAAAGCGGGTAGAGTCTCAGCCACGGGAGCCCAGTGCGGGCTGCATTTTTAAAAATCCACCGACGGGTTCGGCGGGTCGGCTCATCGATGAAGTGGGTTTGAAAGGCGAGCGGGTGGGCGACGCCGAGGTTTCGGCGGTGCATGCCAACTTTATTATTAATCGCGGGTCGGCGACGAGTGCGGACATCATTGAACTGATCAAAATAATTCGGGCTCGGGTAAGCCGCGCGCGTGGAATCGAGCTTGAGCCGGAAGTAATGCTTTACGGAAAAGTTTGGCAAGATGTGCTCTGAACAGATCACGTCGCGCGCGAGGCTTGCACTCTAGCAATCAAACCGGAGGCTGACCTAATGTTTAAACCGATCATCGCAATTTTAGCCGGGGGCACTTCGCCCGAGCGGGAAGTTTCGCTCGGCTCAGGCCGGGCGTCGGCGCTGGCGATGGCCTATACCTATCCGACGCAGTTTTTCTCGGTGGAAACGGATGCTTTACCGCTAGGGCTAGATCCGGCGCGCCACATTGTTTGTTCGACCCTGCATGGAGTTTTCGGCGAGGACG
Organism: Opitutaceae bacterium; assembly: GCA_005787865.1. Classification (GTDB taxonomy): domain Bacteria; phylum Verrucomicrobiota; class Verrucomicrobiia; order Opitutales; family Opitutaceae; genus Lacunisphaera. The sequence goes on from SXZN01000248.1 coordinate 9,051, forward strand.
GCGGCATGCAACGATTGCTCGAGGGGGCGGGAATTGCTTACGCGGGTTGTGATGCGCGCGGCAGTGAACTGGCATTCGATAAGTGGCGCACCCGGCAAGCGGTCTCCGCGATGGGCGTAGTAGTAGCCCCCGGGCGGCGATTTTTCGCCGCCGACAAGCCCACGGCGGCGGCGCTCTCGGCGGAGTTGGGTGAACAGGTCGTCCTCAAACCAAATCGGCAGGGGAGTAGCGTGGGGTTGCAGGTTGTGACTTCGAAGGTGGGGCTGGAGATCGCTTTAGCCGGGCTGCGGCAAGGCGAGTGGATCGCGGAGCGGCGGATTGTCGGGCGCGAATTTACCGTTGGAATTTTGCGGGGCCGGGCGATGGGGGTCGTTGAAATTGTGCCTAAATCGGGCGTCTTTGACTACACCAGCAAGTACACCAAGGGGCTGACGGAGTATTTTGCTCCGGCAAAAATTTCGGACGAGTTGGCCGCGAAAATTAGCGCAGCAGCCGAGACGGCTTTTGCGGCCTGCGGTGGACGCGATTATGCGCGCATTGATTTTATGTTAGCGAATGAAGGAGATATTTACCTGCTGGAAATTAACACGCTGCCAGGCATGAAGGACACGAGCCTCATGCCAATGAGCGCGCGTTGCGTGGGCTTAGATTTTATGGGACTTTGTCGAGAGCTAGTCGCCCCAGCGGTCAAACGCTTTCAACTCGCGCTGGTCGCTAAGCAATGAACGAACCGGAAGCTAAACCTGCGTTACCTCCGGGGCGTTCTTGGCGTGATATTCGCCAAGAAGTGCAGCCGGTGGCCATGTCACGGCGCGGTCGGCAGCGGCAGATTCTGGCCTGGACGAAGGCGATCGGGATTAGTCTGTTGCTGGCGGGAGTCACGGGGGCGGTTTATTATCTGGCGCACTCCTGGGCCACCGATCGAGCATCGCTGGCCACCGCGGTGCATAGTGAGCGAGTGCGCGAAGTCGTGCTGATTACCAACGGCGTATTGGCGCAAGCATGGGTCAGTGAGGTGTTGGCTTTGCCGAAGGCCATCAGTCTCATGGCGCTTGATTTGCCGGCTCTGCGGAAGCGACTCATGGTACATGGGCAAGTGCAGGTTGCGGTCCTGACGCGTAGTTTTCCGGACGTACTGGTCGTGACGCTGCAGGAGCGCACGCCGGTCGCGCGGGTGCAGGCACAAGTGGGCACGACGGCTCCGCAGCAACTTTTAGTGGCAAAAGATGGAGTGGTCTATGAAGGCAGGAATTATGATCAGCAGATGTTGGCTGGGCTACCGTGGCTGGATGGAATTCGGCTCGTGCCATCGGCGGAGGGCTTTGCCCCCATTGCCGGGATGGCGGAGGTCTCGTCTTTGCTCTCCACGGTGCAACTGCAAGCTCCGCACCTTTATCGTGGTTGGTTGATTGTTTCGCTGGCGCGTTTAGCCGTGGCGGATGAAATTGTGGTTAAAGCGCAGGATATTCCCGAGATCATCTTTACCCGTAAGCGGCCTTTCTTTAAGCAAGTGGCTCAGCTCGACTATATTATCGATCGAGCCCATGAATTACCGGATCCAATGCTTAAATCAGTTAATTTAACTTTTGACGGACAAGTGCCAGTTAGGTTGGAAAATGCCTCGCCTGAAGCGTCGTCTAAGCCGTCTGGAAAATTTTTAAAACCAGTGGATCAACGCAAAGGGAAACGTGAGTTCTAATCGTACCAGAATCATTGCTGCCGTAGAAATCGGCACTAATAAAATCGTCGTGCTGGTCGGCCAAGTATCGCCGAGTCGCATGCTGGACATCATCGGGGTGGGGGTCGCTTCGGCTCGAGGGATTATGAAAGGCGAAGTGGTGGATTATAAGGCGGCTTGTGAAGCCACCCATGAGGCC
>SXZN01000249.1 GCA_005787865.1 Opitutaceae bacterium
TACCAAAAAAAGCAGTTTGTCCTGTTTTGTGCGGAGCATATCCATCGCGTAAACCTGTCCACCGCCCAGTTGACCGTATTCGCGCGTAGGCACAAAAGGAGTTCGCTCACCTCGGTACCAATTGAACCCATTATAACTATAGGTCAGCTGAGTCTGTACACGGCCGGCGATTTTGACCCGATTAGCTTCTTCGAAAGCGTCCGTATCAAAAACATGAAGTAGGCCAATAAACATACCTTCATAGGCCTTCGCAGGCATCGAGTAGAATTCTGTGCCAGGACCATCAATTGCATCAGGCTGCAACACCGTCGTCGCCGGCGTAAAATTTTCTAGATCCCGACTTGTGATAATGGCGATGCGCCGATCGACATGAGTAGGACGGGTGTGAATTTGATAAACTCCGGCGCGGGAATTCCAGATCCAACCGCACCAAGTATCAGCCCGCGCTGACTGCCAGGAGCGCATTGTGCGCATATCAAAATGCCGACCATCCGCTGAATACCCTGCAATACTTTGGTGAATCTGACGATCAGGATGATAAGTTGACATCAAGTACCCACGGCTAGCTTGAGGGGTACCAGCCAGAGTATTAATATAAATAGGCCAAAACCGTTCGCCCTTTTCATCTACGACGACCTGCTGAAAACCCTTCCAAGCCGGCGTGACCGTCGCATCATAAATGGGGTCGGCCCATTCATACGGACTATCCGATTCTAAACGAATAACAAAGGTACCCGGATCAGCTTCCGGCGGATAGACCGCGGCATAGAGAACATACTTACCCACTCGCTCATCCCAAAACATACTCGCATAGCCGCCGTAACCCAAGACCCGTGGATGAAAATCGTGAAATACCTCCTTCACGAATCGCGGCTTTCCCCAAACCCGCTCCAGTCCTACCTGTTTTTCGATCAGCCAATTATCCAAGAAAAGGATAGCCTGATGCGGATCTTGCTTTGGGCTCGGCGGTGTGACGACTGCTGCGCTATCGGCCCTCAGCGATTGCCCAGTGAGTGCCGCTGTGCCGACCCCAGCAGCACCCATGGCTACCGTTTTAATAAAATTACGCCGGCCTAGTATTTTATTTTTGTCCATAAATCGCGAAAGCAATACTGTATACAATGTTATTAAAATTAATTGATCGTCAATCTGCATTGCAGCGCAGCATTGATGGATTAACTAAAAATATTTTATTTTAATAACAGTCATTAAGTTATGAGATTTAATGCAGTTAAACCAATTCTCCCCGTCAGTAAGAATTAGCTGACCGCGCTAACGACCCTGCCCCTGTCCCGCAATTTCTCTGTAAATTTCTTGCGCCCGGCGGAAACGATTAACGATTTCATCTTTTTGTCCGAGGTTCGCGTAAACGCCGCGGTCGTTCATTTTAGCGATCAGGGCATCTATCTGCTTAATGAAAAAAGCTGCGTCAGACGGTGAAGCTATGGGCTGATTGCGAAGCGTAACATAGACGGGCGAAGTATGCGCGTAGACCTCGCGATCATTCGGAATCAGACGGTGACCGGGACCGCGAACTCGCAGTGCGACCCAGGAACTGGCCTCAATCTGCAACTGCTCGGCGAGTTGCAGCGAGTAACTATCTGGACCCGTTGCTTCAATGCGCTTCCTGGTGTGACCATTGACGATAATCTCGAGGGATGACATCGGCACGAACGAGGTAGCCATGCCCTTAACCGTGAGGGTGATGGTCGAGCTATCACTTCGAATCTCTTCGCCTGCTTCGCAGCCATTAACCGTAAATTGCAGGAGCGGCCCATTCGTCGCAAAACTTCGGCCGCTTTTGTACCCAGCCATCCAGCCCGCGTAAGTTAACGGTTGCCCACTCTTAACGTAGAGTCGCCCAGCCCCCGGAATTAAGTGATGCGGAATATTTAAAAATGAATCGGTACCCGCGGAGATAGGACAACGAAAACCGCAGTTGAGCAGCCGATACCAATAGCCGGTACCGATTTCCTCATCGCCTTGAGACATGGCATCGATGGTGTCTGCCACGCCGAGTGCGATATCGACGGGAAATTCACTCGGCAACCCGGGATGCACATACGTAACTACGGCACCCTGGGCCTTGGCTTGCGCGGCCTGTGAGTAGTTAGCCGGATAATCAAAAGGATACGGCGAATGAGGAAATCCCGTATACGCAGGCTCAACAAATGATTTCAGATTCAGAAAACCCACATGACCGTAGAGATCATTGCGCATCTCTTGGTTAAAATAAACCAAATGATCTGGATCAGACACCTGGTCTAATCCCCCCGTGAAATACTGCCGATCAGTAATGATCGTGGTGCGGGGATCATTGCAGGGTAAAAGATTGATGACATTGAGATCCTCCGCTTGAGCGACCAACAAAACATCGCACGGCGTAGTTCTCGTCTCAGCGAAGAGGTTAGCGTGGACATGCACATCGCCTGAGTACCAACCCGCCCGCGCAAGGTTGGTCTTACGCTGCAGCCTCACCTCCACCATCGCCGTCTTACCCGCCTGAATTGGCACCACCGTGCGAACCTGCAGGTACTCCATTCCCTTAACTACCTCAACGGTAGTGGCACCCGACGGGAGCGTGAGATCAAAACTGCCCACGGCATGAAAGTAGCAATCACCAGGAAAAGGCTGACCATAATCACCGAGGACCATGCGCTGAACATGATTCTTGGGTGCATAAGATTGCTGATCGGCCCCCGTCAAATAGACCCGAGCTGGTGTAAGCACCCCAGACTCATCAAAAATTCTTACTTGGAGAGTACCGACGGCGTGATGCTTTAACGGTAAAGCAAATTTTAAATCTTGCCCGTCAACTTGCACCGCAAACTGCTGGACGGCGGTACCATCAGCACATCTGAAAGTGAGAAAAAAGCCCTCAGCCTGACCAGGCTGCAGATCCAGCGTACGCATAGGGAGGTCAGACCCAGAGCCCGCAATATTTCTAAAAATAACGCGCACCGCACTTGCTCGGGTATTGTTAATAATAAAAGGGACCTGCGCGGCTCGTTCACCGGAAATCTCGACGGAGGGAAGCGGACCCAGCGATAACCTATCGCCGATCGTAAGACGGATGATCCGCGGACTGACCAGGGAGCGATAACCATCGCTAACTCGATCGAGAACGAAGGCACTCGAGGGCTTAGCCCCGCCGGCCTTGCCTCGGGACCATTGAGCATAATAAGGCAAATACGCTGACTTGATGACCGACCCCACGATTTGAACCGGTTCTCGCGGCGTATCGGTCCAGCGGAGCAAGGCCGCTGAGAATTCAGCTAAACCATTGAGCAAGCGCGCCGATTCAGGGTCAGAAACAAAGGTGGCCGTCTGAAATGGAGTAATCGTCAACGGGCTCCCCTCCTCCTGAATTTGAGCGAACCCGACCCCCACCATCGCCACCAAAAACCCACTGGATTGAACCAGCCGAAAAATCAGGCGCCCTTTATGCATGCAGATAAAAAAGGCGAACGAGCCAATCGCATAGCGAGTTGGCTACCGAAACCGTAGTGAAAAAATATCGGCATCTTTCATTACTACCCGGAGTCGGACAATTTTACCTGCCAGTGCAGAAACATCGTCCCCCGTGCGCCAAGCCACCACCCGCGAAATCTCATCACCAATAATCTCCCGCGCATCATCTAACGAAAATCCTGGCAAAGGGTGACCCAGCTCATCCTGAATTTCAAAACGCAAACTGCCGGCGGCGGAAGTGGCATAATTAATTTCCAGGGCCGCTCCGGTGAAGCGAAAATATTTCGTGATCATCTCAGCACGCGGATAGTCTGCATGCAGAGCCGAAAACCCATCGAGGCGCAGAGTATAACGAGCCAAATGGTGGGTGGGCTGACCATACCCTCGCTGCACGAAAAAAGACATCTCGGCCGCCCCAGTTTGAATCACATTGAGCGCAGGATAATTGGTCCGCGAGGTCCAATTTTCCATGCCTAACCCTGGCCGCAAGAAGCCTTCAGGAAAAGTGCGATCATAAACTAGCCCCCCCCGAGTTGTGATCAATACACAGTCGGAGATATCGCCAAAATATTCAGGATCGACGTTGATTGCGCGCGCCTCCGCGGCAGACATCACTTGTCGACCGGGCATAAAGCGCGCGGCCAAAGCCACCGAGATATGCGGCGCCCGTTGATAAGGAGTGGTCTGATTAGTGTAAAGATGCTCGATCGGGGCCGGCTGCCCATTAGGGGCCCGAAAAATCATCTCCCCATCTTCGGTCCAATTACGAAAATCTTGGCTCGAAGCTCGACTCACCCAGCGCACTTGGCCGTAACCCGGGACAGTCTTAAAATTCCGGAAATAACAAAGGAACTTCCCTTCAGTTTCGGACCACAGCAAAATATTCTGCGAATCGTACCGATATTCTTTCGCCGGCGGCAGCAAGGGTTGCCCCTCCATCATTTTTTGCCAGGTGATACCGTCCGCCGAAACATAGCGCAGTAAGCCTGTTTTTAGCGTTCCCCCGATAGCTTTCCAACGTTCAGCTGCCGGTACCGTCACCCGCGGATCGAGCATGACCGACAAATTATGCGTCGCGGGAGCAGCGTCGCGCAGAACGATATTATTCTGGGGCTTTGTCCAGCGGATGCCGTCGCTGGATTCCGCGTAAGCCGTTACTTCCCCGGAGGAACCGTCAGCCATGGCAATCGGTAGCCCTCGATAATAGGCCCGAAAACCACCACTCGGAAGGGTGATAATTGATACATAGCCGCAAAATGCGCCCTCGTGCTGACGCTCAAAAGCAAAGGCAGTTCCTTGATCTCGTGGAACCTGCAAGCGCAACTCAGCCCCGTCTAATCGATCGATTAAATAGTGATCAACAAATAACTCACGCCGCGAAGCTAGGTCCAAAGGTTCACTCGCAGTCGCGGCAACTAATAGGGCTAAATAAATAATAAAGTTCATGTTAGTATAAAAACAGTAATCTCATTAAATTAACGCGTTAAAAAATTTTAACGAAAACGAAGTGAATAAAGATCTGCGTCTTGCATGACGAAACGCAATCGAACGACTCGCCCCTTGAGCGATGCCCAATTTAGACCTGAAGCCCACTGCACTTCGCGTTCAATGGCGTCGCCAACGAGCATGGGGCACTCCAGCAACGAAAATCCTGGCACGGGCTCACCATCGATTGTTTGCACTTCCACCCGTACGCTACCGACCGCGGAAGTCGCACAATTTAATATTAAATGAGCGCCACTCACGATGAGGGGTTTCGTAATCATCTCACCTTCAGCATAAGGAGCATTGACCGAGGCGAAACCATCTAAGCGCAATGTGTAACGAGCGAGATGCGCAGTGGGTTGAACATAGTTTTGCCCTACGTAGAGCGACATTTCAGTAGCACTCGTCTGGATGAAGCCGGTGGCGGGGACGCCATTGCGTGAAACCCAGTTTCCTTTATCAAGACCTGGGCGAACAAACGCCTCCATAAAAGTACGGTCATAGCGAGTACCGCCACGACTGGTCATAAATACCGTATCCGCGACTTGGTTGGGAATATTGTGATCATGGCCACTGATTCCTAGAAAAGCCTTCCCCACTTGCTGTACCGCGAATTGCTCATCGGTGAGAAAACGCCGCCCCATGACCAACCGCATTGGGGTCGCAATATAAAGATGCGGCGCGCGGAAATAAGGCCGCGTGTGGTTCGTATAAAGATGCTCCAGCGGCGTAGGGCCAAAACTCATTCGTTCTGGCTCTGACCAGGTAATGAGATCTTTCGAGGTAGTGCGTGAGATTGTACGATAGCCCGTAAGATTAAAGTTCTTTACGGAGTAATCAACCCAGCCGGTGAAAACACGGAAATAGAGTACGTAGCATTTTTCTAATTCAGACCAGAAAGCTACATTTAACGTATCGAAAGCCCCATTTTTAAAAACTGGCTGTTCGCGCCACTTCCGCCACCGCAGGCCATCAGCGGAAACTAATACGTACAATCCTTGCGGCCACTGGCCACCTACCGCCTTGTACCGCTCATCGGGCGGAACTCCTGGCCGTGTGTCGAGAAATGGACTTAAACTTTGGGTAAAGGGATCTTCCCGCGGCGAGGGCGCCAGTAAGATATTATTTTTTTTAGAACCCTGAAACTCCACTAAGCCAAGCTCGGGTTTAATCCAAGTTATGCCATCCGTACTTTCAGCGTAACAAAAGTAAGAAGTCTCACGTTCACTTTTACCCGCACTAGAAAGAGCTGGGCCCCCGCGATAATAAAGGCGATAGCGGCCCCCATCCTCAATGATGGTCGCATAGCCCGAAGCATCTCGATCCCACGGATCAGTAAATTTTAAAGCGGCCCCGGCATTTTTAGGCTCATGAAGCTTTAAACTTACCCCGCGCATTTCTGCGATGAGGTAATGGTCCACCATGAGCTCCAGGCGGTCGCCCAGATCTATCGGCTGTGCGCCAAGCGTGAGCGGTATTCCGAGTATAAGTAAAAGAGAGTAGATTTTCATAATTTTAGGTTAAATATTTTTTACACCATGGCGCTTAGCTGAAAGCTAAGCCCAGAGTTCAGAGTTCGAGCCAGAAAGAATAAAGGTCAGCATTCTTGAGATGAAAACGGATCCGCACCGACTTACCCTGCAACTCA
>SXZN01000250.1 GCA_005787865.1 Opitutaceae bacterium
GCCGCTGAACGACACCGATGTCTACAGCAATTGCCTCGGACTGGTTGCCGTAGCCGATCCCGCCGATCCCGCGCGCCCACTCGGCTATAATTTGCTGTGCGGTGGCGGTCTTGGGATGAGTCACAATAATCCAGCCACCTTTCCCCGCATCGCCGACGTCCTTGGATTCTTCCGCGCTGAGCAATTGGTCGACGTCGCCAAAGCGGTTCTGACCGCCTACCGCGACTCCGGGGATCGCACCAATCGCAAGCACGCTCGGCTCAAATATATTATCGCGGAACGCGGCGCCGACTGGTTTCGCCAGGAAATCGAGGCCCGCGCCGGTTTTAAATTAGAGCCGGCCCGCCCTTTCCATTTTGATCGCCAAGGCGACCTCTTCGGCTGGCACCGCCAAATGGATGGGCGCTGGTTCCTCGGCCTCTACGTTGAAACTGGCCGGATCAAAGATACCCCAGACCGTCAGCTAAAAACCGCCCTCCGCCGCATTGTCGCAACTTTCCGCACCGAAGCCCGCCTCACGCCCTCGCAGAATCTTCTTCTCGCCGGCGTAACGACTGACCAAAAAGATGCGATCACCGCTGAACTCGGCGCGCACGGGATTTCGGTTGAAAATCAAGCTGGTGCCATCCGCCGCGCCTCGATGGCTTGCCCCTCGATGCCGACCTGTGGCCTCGGACTAGCCGAAAGCGAACGGGCGCTGCCGGGTATCCTCACGTTAATTGAAGGGCTATTGGCTGAGTTGAATTTAAGTGCCGAAGAAATTATCATCCGCATGACCGGTTGCCCGAATGGCTGCGCCCGCCCTTATCTGGCGGAGATCGGCTTCGTCGGCCGCGCGCCCGGGAAATATAGCCTCTACCTCGGCGGCAACGCTGGCACTACGCGCCTAAATCAGGAATACCGCGCCAGCGTAAAAGTAGCCGAAATTGTCCCCGTGCTGCGCCCCGTCTTAACCCGCTGGAAAAATGAGCGCCCGCCCGGTGAACGGCTCGGGGACTTTTGCGCCCGAGTTATTTGGCCCGAAGAAAAAGTGCTGACCACCACCGCGGTAACCAACTGAAATGTCTCCCGCCGAAATCACCCACTGGAACCACTCGCTGCGCGCGGAGACGCCTCGCGCCATCATGGCTTGGGCCATCGCGCAAGCGGCTGGTCGCGCTATCGTCTCAACTAATTTCCGGCCTTACGAAGCCGCTATTTTACATCTCGCGGTGCAGGTCCAACCCGACATCCCCGTTCTCTGGGTGGATCACGGCTACAATCGCCCCGCGACTTACCAGCATGCCGAGGCCTTACGCGCACAGCTCGGCCTGAACCTGAAAACTTATTTCCCCCTGCTATCCGCCGCCCATCGCGATGCCGTGCACGGCCCGCTTCCCGCCCTGACGGATGAGGCCGGTCTTAAATCATTTAGCACCTTAATGAAACTGGAGCCCTTTCAGCGCGGCCTCCGGGCGCTCGCGCCAACCGTCTGGCTGACAGCGCTCCGCCAAACGCAAAACCCCCACCGGGCTGGCCTCGATCTTATTTCCTTCGAGCCCAATTTTAGCGCGCTCAAGGTTAACCCTTGGTTCTACGCCACCGACGCGGACCTCGCAGCTTATCTCGCCACCCACCAGCTGCCCAATGAATGGGACTACTTTGATCCGGCGAAAGCGGATGAAAAGCGCGAGTGTGGTTTACACGCCGCCTGGGGTAAAGCCGCCCTCACGGCCTGACCGGCCGTAAAATATTATTACTCCGCCTCCTTGGGCGGGGCCTGCTTCTGGTTCATGAAAAGTTACCATCTCGATCACCTGCAACACCTCGAAACCGAGGCCATCCATATTCTTCGCGAAGTCGCCGGCGAATTTGAACGGCCGGCGCTGCTCTTCTCCGGCGGCAAAGATTCTATCTGCCTGCTGCGCCTAGCCGAAAAAGCCTTCCGCCCGTCTGATCTGCCTACCCCCCTCCTCAACATCGACACCGGCCACCATTTTCCTGAGCTCAATGAATTTCGCGACCAACGCGCGCAGGAACTCGGCGCCAAACTGATCATCCGAACTGTCGAGGCCGCTATCGCGCAAGGTCTTGCCCAACCAGTCCCAGGGGAGATCAGCCGCAATCGCCTACAGATTCCCACGCTCCTGGCGGCGATCGAGGAACTTCGCTTCGACTGCTGCATTGGCGGCGCCCGACGTGACGAAGAAAAAGCCCGCGCGAAGGAACGTTTTTTTAGTTTTCGCGACCGCTTTGGCCAATGGGATCCCAAAAATCAACGGCCCGAAATCTGGAACCTATACAACGGCCGCCTCAATCCCGGGGAAAATATGCGCGTGTTCCCCTTGAGCAACTGGACGGAAATGGACGTCTGGGAATACATCCAACGCGAGCAGTTAGCTGTGCCGAGTATTTATTTTAGCCATCAACGAGCGTGTGTTCGCCGCAGCGGCCAATGGTTGCCAGTCAATCAGCTGACCCCACCCACCGCTCGAGAGGAAGTCCGCAACTTGGTCGTGCGGGTCCGCACGATCGGCGATATCATGAGCACCGGCTGCGTCGAATCTACCGCCACCACCGTCGC
>SXZN01000251.1 GCA_005787865.1 Opitutaceae bacterium
ACGCTGGATGACGAGCAGATGCCGCCCGCTAATTCCCACCGCGCCCTCACGCTCGCGCAGAAAGCCCTGCTGAAACGCTGGGTCGCCGAGGGCGCTCCCTACACTCCCCATTGGGCCTTTACCGCCATTACCCGCCCCACCCCGCCAACCGTTCGCCGCGAAAAATGGGTGCATAATCCGATCGACCGCTTCGTGCTGGCTCGACTCGAATCTGAACAAATTACCCCCAGCCCCGAAGCACCGCGCGCCACCCTCATTCGGCGCGTGTCCCTCGATCTGACGGGTCTCCCGCCGACGCCCACCGAGCTCGAAAACTTTCTCGCCGATAAATCGCCCGACGCCTACGAGCGCCTAGTCGATCGCCTGCTGGCCTCCCCACATTATGGCGAACGCATGGCGCTGCCGTGGCTCGATGCCGCCCGCTACGCTGATTCCAACGGCTATCAACAAGACGGCGACACCTTCCAATGGATTTGGCGCGACTGGGTGGTCAAGGCCCTCAACACGAATCAACCCTTCGATCAATTTACGATCGAACAACTCGCCGGCGATCTGCTCCCCACACCCACCACCGAGCAACGCATCGCGACTGCCTTCAATCGCAATCACCTCCTCAACGGCGAAGGTGGCGCCATCCCCGAGGAACAGCGTTACGTCACTCTCTTCGACCGCGTCGATACCACCGCCACCAACTGGCTGGGCCTCACCGTCGCTTGTGCTCAATGCCACGACCACAAATTTGATCCGGTCACCCAACGCGATTATTACTCCTTGCTCGCCGGTTTTAATCACGTCTTGGAAAATGGCATCGTCAATGGATCCACGGCCAAAGTCCGCACCGCCGCTCCCGTGCTCGATCTCGCAACCCCCAAACATAAAGCCCAACTCGCCGCGCTCGAAGCAAAGCTCGCCGCGATGAAATCGAGTGAGCTCATCGCAAAAATTCGTGCCGACTGGGAAGCCAAAATCGCCGGCGATGAAAAATTTCCGGATCCCGTGCTGCGCGCAACCGCCGCCCTCCCCGCCAAGGAGCGACTCGAACTTCCAGCTGGCGATCTGCGTCGCTACTTTTTTAAGCAAGTTCTTCCCGTCCTCAACCCCGAGATCGATCACCTCCTCAGTGAACTCAATCGCCTCAAAACCGATGAGTATCCCCGCGTCATGGTCATGGATGACAACCAACCCCGCGACACCTTCATCCTCGATCGCGGCAACTACGAGGTGCACTTGGAAAAAGTCTCTTTTGCCACGCCCACTTTCTTGCCCCCGCTGCCCGCCGACGCTCCGCGCAATCGCCTCGGGCTCGCCCGCTGGCTTGTCAGTCCCGAACAACCGCTCACCGCTCGCGTCATCGTCAACCGTTACTGGCAAACTTTCTTTGGCCTGGGCCTTGTTAAAACGAGCGAAGATTTTGGCGTACAGAGTGACGCACCCGTCCATCAGGCTTTGCTCGACTGGCTAGCTACAGAATTTCGCGAAGGCGGTTGGAATACCAAAAATCTCCACCGCCTCATCGTGACGAGCGCAACTTACCGGCAGTCATCGCGCGTCACGCCTGCTTTGCTCGAACGCGATCCAGAGAACCGACTTTACGCGCGCGGGGCCCGCCTCCGTCTTCCCGCGATGGTGATTCGCGATCAGGCGCTCGCTGCTAGCGGGCTTCTCGTTGATAAATTGGGTGGCAAGCCCGTCTACCCGTATCAGCCCGCCGATATTTGGGACTCCCTCGCGATCACGAAGGAACGCGACTTTACTTATCCTCAGTCCACCGGCGACGATCTCTATCGGCGCAGTCTCTACACTTTCTGGCGCCGGACAGTCGCTCCGGCCAACATGTTTGATACTTCCGCACGCAATACGTGCAATGTGCGTACGGCGATCACGAGCACCCCATTGCATGCTTTAACGACCCTCAACGACCCGACCTTCATCGAAGCCGCCCGCGCGCTGGCGGCCCGGACCTTACGAGCAACCACCTCGCGCGACCGTCGACTCGAACATGCCTTCCGGCTCGTGCTCGCCCGCAACCCCGATGCCACCGAGAAAAAAATCCTCCGCGCCAGCCTCGCGAAACAGCTCGCCCGCTTCACCGCCGATCCCTCCGCCGCCCAAACATTCCTTGCCGTCGGTGCTATTCCTCGCGACCCAACCTTCGCCGTAGCCGAACACGCCGCCTACACGGCGGTCTGCCTCGCACTCCTCAATCTTGACGAAACCCTCACGAAGTCATGAACCCGCTTAGCGAAGCCCATCTGCAACTCACGCGCCGGCAATTTTTTGGCCGCGCCGCCACCGGTATTGGCGCAGCCGCCCTAAGCTCACTGCTGACTCCCCATACCCTCGCCGCCTTAACTTCTTCGGGCAACGGCTTACCGCACTTCCCCGCGAAAGCGAAGCGCGTGATTCTTCTCTGGCAAGGCGGCGGTCCCTCCCAAGTCGATCTCTTTGACTACAAACCCGGATTAGAGGCCCTCCGCCTGCAGGAATTACCAGAATCAGTGCGCAGTGGAGCGCGGCTTTCGACGATGACGTCGACCCAGAAAAAATTCCCGATTCTCCCCGCGCTCAAACCTTTCAAACAGTACGGCCAATCCGGCCGCTGGCTGAGCTCGCTCATTCCGCATATCGGCAGCCACGCCGACGAGCTTTGCCTGATTCGCTCCATGCGGACTGAAGCCGTCAATCACGCCCCGGGCGTCACCTTCTGTCTCACCGGTTCACAGATTCCCGGCCGCCCGAGCATGGGCTCCTGGCTCACCTACGGCCTCGGCTCACTGGCCGAAGATTTGCCGTCGTTTGTGGTCATGACCTCTTCCGACCGCGAGAAAACCTGCGGCCAACTTTTCTATGAGCATTACTGGGGCAGCGGGTTTATTCCTTCTAAATTTCAAGGCGTCCGTTTGCGCAGCGAAGGGGAACCAGTCCTCTACTTAAATGATGCCCCCGGACTTGATCGCGCCCAGAAGCGGGCGCTGCTCGATGACATCGCTGGGCTAAATCACCATCAGCTCGATTTACATGGCGATCCCGAAACGGATACCCGCATCGCCCAGTACGAAATGGCTTTCAAGATGCAAGCGAGCGTGCCTGGCCTGCTTGATCTCACGACCGAATCGCCGGCGACCCTCGCAAGTTATGGCCCCGATGTAAATCGCGCGGGCAGCTACGCGCGCAACTGTCTGCTGGCTTGCCGCCTCGCCGAACGCGGCGTGCGTTTTATTCAACTGATGCATGGCGGTTGGGATCAACACCGCAACCTCTCCACGCAACTGGAGATTCAATGCCGCGATACCGACCAACCCACATCGGCGCTCATTCAAGATTTAAAGCAACGCGGCCTGCTCGAAGACACCTTAGTTATTTTCGCCGGTGAATTCGGGCGCACCGTCTTTGTCCAAGGCGACGTCACTAAAAAAGACGGGCACGGCCGTGATCACCTCGGTTCGGCCTACAGCACCTGGATGATTGGCGGCGGCGTAAAACCCGGCGTCGCCTACGGTGAGACGGATGATTTCAGCTATAATGTCATCAAAGACCCCGTCCACGTTCACGATTGGCAAGCAACGATCCTACACCTGCTCGGCATTAATCACGAGCGACTCACTTACCGGTATCAAGGCCGTCAATTCCGCCTCACCGACGTGCACGGCCATGCTCTCCCCGGCTTGCTCGCCTAAACTTTCGCACTTGGCAGCCTCAGGCTAGCGCCGAAGAATCCGGGCATGAACTATCGGACTAAAGCAGAATATTTTATTCGCGGCATCACGCAGGGTTTTGTGGAAGCCACAGAAGTCATCGCTTGGAGTGACGAAGTAATTGTGAGTGCGGCCCAGCCCGAAGACTGGATGATCGAAATATCCAGCTGCGGCGCCGATGATCGCATGGTCGTACTCAGCCACCTAAATACCATCAAAGGTGAAGTGGACGCGACCGAACTTGCGGCGCTGCTGAAGGCTAAGGGAATTACTTAGCTAACCCGCTGCGCACCGCTTTCGGGAAAAAATATCTCGTCAATCGCACTTACGAACTCGGCTTGGCCGTCGGTTAGCGCGCGCGGTATCACGACCGATCCATTGTCCTATGCCTATAAAATATAGCACCATTGCGCCTGATTGGTGGGACTACACCACGCTGGACCAGACCTTGATTGAGGAAGCCGCCCGATTGACTCCCGCCGACATGGTGAACCTCTCGCGGGCTGGCTTTAAAATTGTTTTCTACGACACCCTTGAAGAATTTTACCTCGCCGAGGCGCTTGAATATATCACGGCCTGGCGTCATGCGACCGCCGACCACCCCGTCGGCATCTGCGGTCCCATCGGCCCGACTGAGCAACTGCCGCTCGTGGCGCGCCTCGTCAACGAACTCAACCTCTCGCTCCGCCACGCTCACTTCTGGGGAATGGATGAATGGTACGCCAACGGCGCCGCCGTGCCCCTCACGCACCCCCTCTCCTTTGAGCGAGCCGACCGCGAATTATGTTTTAACCGCATCCGTCCGGAACTCGCCATGCCCGAGGCCAACCTCCACTTCCCGAAAGGCGACTTAACTGCCTATGTTCAAAGCTGGTCGCAGGTCCGCTGCGCCGTCATGCAAGGCGGACAAGGCGACACTAAACACTGGGCCTTTAATGATCCCGTGAAACGGATGGGCGCCTATCGCGATGCTCCCCCGACGCCGGCTGAATTTCGCCAATTAGGCACGCGAGTCGTCGAGCTCCATCCCGTCACGCTGGCCCAAAACGCGCGTACTTCCGGAGGTGGCAACATTTCACTCGTGCCGACCCAAGCGATCACCGTGGGACCCCGAGAAACTTGGCAAGCCGAGAAGGTTTCTATTTGGCAGGCCGGTGCCCATGATAGTCCCTTTGGGCAACGACTGACGACCTTGATGATCAGTCGCGGCATCGCCAACAGCGTCGTGCCCATGTCGCTCCTCGCCGATCACCCCAACGTGCAATTCAATTTCTATCGGGGCGGACTAGGGACCTGCGCCATCGCGATGCATTGAGCGCGCTCACTCAAGCGCGGCGCTGCACGACCACGAGACCCTGATTATCAGCGAACAGGCGACGCACGGTCGCGGGAACTTTATGCGCGGCAAAAGCCGTCGCCATTGCCCGCGCTACTTTAGCCGCCTCGCGCGGCCGCGCTACACAGAGCACGCTGGAGCCGCTACCGCTCAACCACCCCGTCAGCGCGCCCGCTTTGACGCCAGCGTCGATCGCGGCTTTGCCGCCAGGAATAAGTGGCAACCGGTAAGGCTCATGCAGAAAATCGCACACCGCATCGCGCAACCGATCATATTGCCCGGACACCATCGCCGCGACCACATAGGC
>SXZN01000252.1 GCA_005787865.1 Opitutaceae bacterium
GAGTACTCAAGAGGGACTCATGGCTGACTTCCCCCTTGAAAATAAACCGGTGCAACGCGCGCTGCTAGTCGGCTTGCAAACTCCCGAAATGGCCGCGGGGGAAGGCGAGGAATTGCTGGGGGAACTGCACGAGTTAGTGGAAAATCTTAATATTGAGATCACGAATTCAACTTTCCTCACGCTGCGTCAGCCACAGCCGAAATTTTTGATCGGAAGTGGTAAAGCGGCAGAGTTAATCGCCCTCGCCAAAGCGGAAGGCGCCGATGTGATCGTCATCGATAGCGAGCTCTCGCCGAGTCAGCAGCGCAACTGGGAGAAAGAGTCCGGCCTTGCGGTAATTGATCGCCAGGAAGTTATTTTAGAAATCTTCGCTGATCGGGCCCAGACCCGCGAAGCGGTGCTCCAAGTCGCTCTCGCGCGCATGGAATACTCGCTGCCCCGGCTCACTCGCGCGTGGACCCATCTCTCCCGACAGCGCGGTAAAGGCTCAATGGGCGGCGAGGGCGAAACTCAGCTCGAGCAGGATCGCCGGGTCGTGCGAGATCGGATCGCCCATTTAAAAGAGGAGCTCGTCCAAGTTATTTCCCAACGCGCGACCCAACGCCGCAAACGCCAGCGGACCCCCGTGCCTGGCACCGCCATCGTCGGTTATACTAATGCGGGTAAATCCTCGCTGCTCAACAAGCTCACGGGCGCTCACGTGCTCGCGGTTGATAAACTATTCGCGACCCTCGACCCAACTACGCGTCAATTTGTTTTACCGGACGGCCGCACGCTCCTCGCGACTGATACCGTCGGTTTTATTCGCCGCCTGCCGCATAAATTAGTCGAAGCCTTCAAGGCCACTTTGGAAGAAGTCGTCGTCTCTGATTTTCTGATTCACGTCCTCGACGCCACCAACCCCAACGTCGCGCAGCATCACGCCACCACCCTCGAGGTCTTGGGTGAACTCGGCGCCGCTGATAAACCGACGATCACGGTCTTCAATAAGACCGACGCCACCGAGGCAAAAACGCTCACGCGACTGCGGGCACAATACCCCGGGGCTTTATTCATCAGTGCGCACACGGGCGCGGGCTTGGACATTCTGCTGCGCCGTTGTGAGGAACTGGCGATCGATAATCTCGTACCGGCCGAATTACTCATCCCGCATCACCGCTATGATGTAGTGGCCAAGCTCCATACGGTCGGCCACGTGAAGACGCAGGAATCGCTGGATGAGGGGGTTAAAATCATCGGCCGCTTTCCGCAGAAGTTCTCGACCCTCTACACGCCATTTATCGTGATCGCTGCGCCGAAGAAAAAATCCGCCTCGAAGCACGCACGGCCCCCGACGGAATAAAAAACTGCTACGATGTTTTCGCCTGACCAAGCTTGGCAAACTATCCTGACTCACGCGCAGCAGTTGGCCGCGGTTAATGTCCCGCTGAGCGCGGCCCTCAACCGCACGCTGCGCACGCCGATTCGCGCCGAGACGGATGCGCCACCTTTTGATGCCGCCGCCATGGATGGCTACGCGCTCCAGCAAAATAGCCGCTCAGCGCCGCTGCGCGTAATTGGCACGAGCCAGGCCGGAATCGCTTTCGCCGGCAGCGTAGGACCGGGCGAATGCGTCCGCATCTTCACGGGCGCGCCAGTGCCGAGCGGAGCTGACTGCGTGGTTAAGCAGGAGGAAGTCACCCGCTCTGGCGAGAGCGTGCAGATAACTTCAGCCCCTGGCCCTCACTACATTCGCCGGCGGGGTGAAAATTGTCGCGCCGGAGCCGTCTTAGTCGCCGCGGGGACTCGCCTCGGTCCGCCGGAACTAGCGGCGCTCGCGGGGGCCGGTTGCACGCAACCAAGCGTCACGCGCATCCCGCGCTGCGTTCATCTGGTGACGGGGAACGAATTAGTTGCCCCGGACCAAACTCCTACCGGCGCTCAAATCCGTGATAGCAACTCCACCCTCATTGCCGCGCTCTTGGCTGGGGCAGGCGCTGAACTTGCGGGTCAGGCCCGCGTCACCGATGACCTCACCACCGCGCGCGCAGTCGCGGAAGCTCTGCCGGTTCACGATATCTTGCTGATCTCTGGCGGCGCCAGTGTGGGCGATCACGATATCGCGCGGCCCCTGCTGGAATCACTCGGCTACACGCTCCACTTCCACGCCTTAAATCTTCGCCCAGGCAAACCGCTCGTTTTCGCCACGCGCGGCGAGCAACTCGCCTTTGCCTTACCCGGCAATCCCGTTTCGCACTGGGTGGTCTTCCAATTGTTTCTCGCCCCCCTCCTCCGCTACCTCGCCACCGGCACGACTACACCCCGGCCCCAAATCAAGGGACGATTACAGGCCATCGCGGGATTGCCTGCAGTGGATGCGCGTCAAACTTTCTGGCCCTGCCGCGCTGAACTCGGGGACGGTAGCTATGAAATAACCCCGCTGCCGCTCGCTAGCTCCGGCGACAGCAGTGGCCTCGTCGGCGCGAGCGCGCTCTTGCCCGTGCCCACGCCGCCGACCAACTTGCAGATTGGCCAATCGGTTAGTTTTATTTTTTGCCCATGAAAACTGCGCCCACCCCACCGTCATTCTCCCATCTCGATGCCTCCGGCCACGCCCGCATGGTCGATGTGAGCGCCAAACCTGATTCCCACCGCACGGCGACGGCGGAAGGCCGACTCCATTGTGCCGCCGCCACGATTGACCTCCTCCGCGCGCAAGCCTTGCCCAAAGGCGATGTGCTCACCGTCGCCCAAATTGCGGGACTGCAAGCGGCCAAAGCGACGAGTACGCTCATTCCCCTCTGCCACCCCTTGGCGCTAACGGGCGCTTCGCTTGAATTTTCGGTCGAGCCGACGAGCATTCTCATCCGCGCGACGGTACGCTCGACCGGCCAAACGGGCGTAGAAATGGAAGCGCTGACCGCGGTGTCTGTCGCCGCTCTCACTATTTACGACATGTGCAAAGCCGTGGATAAGGCCATGTCGATCGAAGGCATTCGCGTCGTCGAAAAAATTAAAACATGAAAATTGCGCGCGTCACTTTAAGCGATCGGGCGGCCAATGGCGTCTACGCCGATGCCAGCGGACCAGAGATCGAGCGCATCGCGGCCACCATTATTGCTGAGCCGCTGGAATGGATTCGCGTACTCCTGCCCGACGATCGCGCCCTCTTGGAGGCGGCGTTGCGGCGCTTGGCCGATGACGAACACTGCCCGCTCATTTTGACGACCGGCGGCACCGGACCTTCGCCGCGTGATATCACCCCCGAGGCCACGCACGCGGTCTTGGAAAAAGAGCTCCCCGGCTTTGGCGAAATTATGCGGATGCAGAATTATCAAAAAGTAAAAACCGCGATTCTCTCCCGCGCCACCGCCGGCGTGCGCGGCCGCTCGCTGATTGTCAATTTACCCGGCCGACCCACGGCGATTGCGGAATGCCTCCCCTTATTAGCCCCGGCGATTGCCGAAGCCCTCGATCACATCGCGGGCTTCCGGCCGCAACTCACGCGGCCGACGTCCTGAGTTTTTACATGATAGACCGCCTACAATTTAACCGGCGAGAATTTGCCGGGGCGTTTGGTGATATCGGAACGTCGCTCCCGATCATCGTCGGGATCCTGCTCACGACTGGCCTCAATTGTTCGGGTGTGCTCATCTCTTTTGGCTGCGCTCAAATTTTTACTGGCTTGCTCTACGGCATGCCCATGCCCGTACAACCGCTCAAGGCCATGGCGGTGGTCGTCATCGCGGGCCAAGCTTCTGGCGCTTTGCTCCAAATGGCCGGCCTGATGATTGGCGGGCTGATGCTCGTACTTTCGGCCAGCGGTGGGCTGGACTGGCTCAGTCGCGTCATCCCTCTCTGTGTGGTGCGCGGCGTGCAAGTTGGGCTGGGGCTCTCGCTCGCGCGAGTCGCGACGAAATTGATCGCCCAAAACGCCAGCCCGGGGAGCTGGGTAGCGGCCGGCGCGGCTATTCTAACGCTCGCATTATGGCGCAAGAGCCATCGCCTGCCGGGGGCTTTGCTCGTGATGGGCGCGGCCGTCATTTGGGCGATGATCTATCGGGTCAATTGGTCAGCGATTCCGCAGGGCATCGGCTTCACTCTCCCGCACGCGGAGCCGTGGCCATGGGATCAATGGCTCACGGCGCTCACCCTCTTGGTGTTACCCCAACTGCCACTCTCGCTTTCAAACTCGCTCATCGCCACGCAGCAAACGGTGCGCGATTTATTTCCTGGGCGATCATTCACCCTGCGCACGATCGGCCTAACGTATGCTGGCCTTAATTTAATCGCCCCTTGGTTAGGCGGCATTCCCGTTTGTCACGGCTGCGGCGGCCTGGCTGGTTATTATGCTCTCGGGGCGCGCACGGGAGGCGCGGTCGTGATGTACGGTGCGCTATTTGTTGTGGCGGGTTTATTTTTTAGCGCGGCGTTCACGGGACTTATGCAAGCTTTCCCCTCCGCTATTCTCGGCGCGGTACTATTAGTCGAAGCGGCCGTCCTCGTCTTACTGGTGCGCGACCTACGCAGCTCGGGCTGGGCGATGAGCCTAGCCCTCGGTGTGGCGCTCTGCTGTCTTTGGCTCCCTCAAGGCTATCTCATCGGGCTCATGCTGGGCGTAGTCGTCACTTATGGACTGCGCGCTGGCGGGATTCGTATTTGATTTGAGGTCAGCCCAGAACCTATTCTCTTCCCCTCAACATGCCGCTCGACAGCTACAACCGAGATATTGACTACCTCCGGATTTCTTTAACCGATGCGTGCAATCTGCGCTGCGTTTACTGCATGCCGGAGAACATGACTTTTCGCCCGCGGGATGAATTATTGAGCGACGCTGAACTCCGGCGCCTCATCACCTTGTTCGGCACCTTGGGTTTTCGGAAAATCCGTTTCACGGGGGGCGAACCCACGCTGCGCCCCGGCTTGGTTGAGCTAGTGCGCCATGCCGTCAATACGCCCGGCATCACGGCCGTTGGCCTCACCACCAATGGCGTGCTCCTCGACCAACTGGCGCGACCGCTGGCCGATGCTGGTCTGCAAACGGCCAACGTCTCAATCGATAGCCTCGATGAAGAAAAATTCCGCAAACTCACGCGCTGGGGCAACCTCCGGGATGTGCACGCGGGCCTCGCCGCCGCGGCTCGCGCCGGCCTGCGCATTAAACTCAATGCGGTCGTCTGTCGCGGAGTGAATGACGGCGAGGATGTCGTCGCCCTCGCTCGCCTCACTTTAAACAATCCTTGGCAGGTCCGCTTCATCGAGCAGATGCCGTTTGGCAATAATTCAGATTTTCAGAAACGCGGTATGGTCAGCGAAGCTGAACTGCTTACCGTCCTCACGACCGCCTTCGGTCCGCTAGAACTGGTGAATGGCGGCCAACTCGATGGCGAGGCCCGCCTCTATCGTCTCCCTGGGGGTCAGGGCGCCCTGGGCTTCATCAGCCCGGTCTCCGCTCCTTTTTGCGCCGGCTGCAATCGCATGCGGCTCACCGCCGATGGCGTGCTGCGGCTGTGCCTATTACGGGATAACGAAATCAATTTACTCAATCTGCTCCGCGGCGGCGAAAATGACGAGGCCATCGCCACCTGCATTCGCCAAGCAGTGCACGAAAAACCGTGGGGCCACGGCCTCGCGCAACACCTGATTCCTTCGGCGCGCGGGATGTCGGAAATTGGCGGCTAATTTCTCCGCGTGGCCGAGACTCCCCTCCAGTTACAGATTCGTTTCTTCGCCGTCCTCCGCGAACAAGCGGGTTGCTCGATTCTCAAGCTAGCGACCACCGCCCGCACCCCGGCAGAACTTTACGCAGAATTACAGAAATCCCACGCCCTCACCTTTCCCGCCAATCTGCTGCGGGTCTCCGTCAATGAGCGCTACGGGGAAATGCAGACCCCTCTCACCACTGGCGATCGCATAGTATTTATTCCCCCTGTCGCCGGGGGCTAGTTATGTTTGAACTGACCGCCACCCCGATTGATCCCGCCGATCGAGCGAGGCGCCTCGCCGCGCCTGAGGCCGGCGCGGCGGTGATTTTTGAAGGGCGCGTGCGCAACCATCATCTCGGCCAACCCGTCACGCACCTAGAGTACGAAGCGTTTGACGCACTCGCTCAAGCCGAGGGTGAAGCGATCATCACCGAGACGGAACAGCTTTACACCGGCACGCACGTACATTGCGTGCACCGCACCGGCTCACTGCAGATCGGCGAAGTCGCCATCTGGATTGGCGTCGCTTCGGCGCATCGGGCCGCAGGGTTTGCCGCTTGTCGTCATGTCATCGAGGAAATCAAACGCCGCTTGCCGGTGTGGAAGAAAGAGCATCACCCCGATGTCGCCGCCGAATGGGTGAACTGTACGACTGAGGCCGCGACGAATCTGACGCTTTCAGCTTACCATACGCGCCATGCCTCGCTGCCGGAAGTCGGCGCAGCCGGTCAGGCTAAACTCACCGCGGCGCGCGTACTGGTGGTCGGCGTCGGCGGACTGGGTTGTCCCGCCGCCCTTTATCTCACCGGCGCCGGGATCGGCCAGCTCACCTTAGTCGACGGCGGTCACGTCGAACTTTCTAATCTTCATCGGCAGCTATTATTTACGCTGGCCGAGGTCGGTGCCCCCAAGGTGCTCGCCGCGGCCGCGCGGCTGCGGCTCCAGCACCCTGCGATCGAGATCAAAACGCACCAAGGCGATCTCACCGCCACAAATGCCCGCGCGTTAGTCGCCGGCCACGATGTCGTCCTAGATTGCACCGATAACTTCACCTCACGCTTTATTTTGCACGATGCCTGCCAAGCACTCGGCCTTCCGCTCATCTCGGCCGCCGTCCATCGCTTTGAAGGCACGCTCGATGTTTTCCAACGGGGGACCGGGGGATGCCTGCATTGCTTATGGGCCGGGCGCACCGCGTCCGAGCTCGAGCCTCAAGAAAACTGTGCCGGGGGGCCGGTCTTCGGCCCCGCCGTGGGCGTTCTCGGGGTGATGCAAGCCGCCGAAACTTTAAAATTAATTCTCGGCCTCGCCGGCGCCTCGGCCCAACAAACGCGTTTGGTTAACTTACTCGACGGCTCGGCGCTTACCATCGAACGCCTGGCTCGGCCCGATTGTCCGGTGTGTCGGCGGCTCGATCAGTTGCCCGCGCCCGCCACCGCGCAGCCCAGCGAGCGCGAGACGATCTGGATAAACGACGCCCAACTCGCCGCGCTCGGACCCACGGCGAAGATAATTTTCCTCCTCGAGCCCGGTGAAATGGCGCCATCGACTGGTCGCAGCAATTTTCTGGCGATCCCCGCTCACGACTTAGCCGCGCTGCGCGAATTTGTGGCGACCGGCCCCGTGGCGCTCTCGTGTCGGCACGGTCTCAGAAGCGCGGCGCTCGCTCGGCTCTTGCGGGCGGAGGGTGGACCGGAAATCTACGCGCTGAAGGCGGCGCCCGATCAATCGTAACTGCGCCATGTCGGAAATCGAAAAAATCTTGGCCGCGCTCGCTGGGACCCCGCCGGCCCCGGCGGCGTTGGCGACGTTGGTGCGGGTTACTGGCTCTTCCTACCGCCGACCAGGCGCGCGACTTTTAGTGCTCAAAGGCCATTCACCCATTGGCTCCATCAGCGGCGGCTGCCTCGAGGAAGACATCATCCTGCGGGCGGAGCGCGTCCTCGCTACCGGCCAAGCAGAAACCGCCGTCTACAATACCACGTCCGAAAATGACCTTGTGTGGGGCGTGGGCCTGGGCTGCCAAGGCATCGTCCATATCATGATCGAGCCGGTGCCGATTATGCGGCCGGAGTGGATCAAAGTCCTGGCCGAAAATTTGCGCACGGGGCACCCCACCACCCTCCGCACGACCTACGAGGGCACCAGCGCTTGGGGCACCACCCTTGCATCCAACGGGAACCGGCCTGCGCCCGATAGTTTTCAGGAAATAATTAACGCCGCGCCCGCCTTACTCCTTTTCGGCGCCGGCGATGATGCCCGCCCCCTGGTCCGACTCGCTAAAGAACTAGGCTGGCACGTCACGGTAACTGACGCGCGGGGCGCGTATGCCACCGCCGCGCGCTTCCCCGCCGCGGATAGAATAGTGATTACCCCCGCCGAAAAAATTGCGGAGCCGGACCCCACCACCCGGGCGCTTTTTGCGGTCGTGATGACCCATCGCTATACGGAAGATTTAAATCTCCTCCGTCGCCTCCTACCGCAATCGCTGGCCTATCTTGGTGTTCTCGGACCCCGCCAGCGAACCGATCGCCTGCTGACGCAACTGCGCACGGAGGGATTTTCTCCTGACGCCACCATGCTCGCGCGTTTGCATGCTCCCGTCGGCCTCGACCTCGGGGGCTCCACGCCCGAGACGGTGGCCCTAGCTATTATGGCGGAAATGCAGTGTCGATTATCAGGCCGCTCACCCATTCATCTGCGCGATCGCGCTCAGCCCATTCATGGTTAAGCCGCCGGCCTGCGCTCTGATATTACTCGCGGCGGGGGCAGCCACTCGTATGGGGCAGCCCAAACAATTGCTCGCCGTCCAGGGGCAGCCTTTGCTGCGTTACCTCGTCGAAAAGAGCCTAACGGCACCGGTGACGCCGATCATGGTAATTCTCGGGGCGCAGGCTGCGGTGATTCGTCCGTGTCTGGACGGACTGCCCGTCGAAATCGTCGAACACGCGGGCTGGGCTGAGGGCATGGGCTCGTCGCTGCGCGCTGGCATAGCCGCGCTCGCCGCGGGCTCACCCGCGGCAACCGGGGTCATCATCGCCCTGGCGGATGAGCCTAATCTTTCGGCAGACCACATCACCGCATTAATCGAAACGCATCGCCGCACGGGCCAACCCATCGTGGCTTCCGCTTATGGGACGATCCGACGGCCACCGGTATTTTTCGCTAAAAAATACTTTGCCGCCCTCGCCGCCCTCCAAGGCGAAGCAGGGGCGAGCCAACTCTTGCGCGACTACGC
>SXZN01000253.1 GCA_005787865.1 Opitutaceae bacterium
ACGACTCTGGCGGCAAGGCATTCCGCATAGCACGATCATGCTAAACTCAATTAACCATCCGAACGCGCGCGGCATGACCATCTTCGCCGATGCCCTCATGGAATTGTTTCCCTGATTACAGGCAGCCCAGCAGGTTTTTTTAAAAAAATTTCGGGCAATGCGATCCCGTCGGTGATCCTGCTGCGCCGCGCCCACGTTAACTGCTAGCAAATCTGCGAGGTCGCCTTAGGGCGGCGAAATGGCTGATAGCCTTAATTTATTGATCGCGCCCTTGGCTGTTATTGCTGAAGAATATTTTATTAATTCATGAGTACATCATCTGCTACTGTCGTTCGGGTTGGCATCATCGGCGCTGGCCTCATGGGCCGAGAAGTGGCGAGCGCCTTTGGTCGCTGGTTTGCCCTGCTGGATTGCCCTGTTCGCCCCGAGCTCGTCGCCGTGTGTGATATTAATACGCTGGCCCTCGACTGGTTTAAGCAGGTGCCTACCGTAAAATATTTTGATACCGATCACCGCACGCTCCTGGCTCGCACGGATCTCGATGTAATTTACGTGGCCGTGCCGCATCATCTCCACGAATCGCTCTACCTTGATGTTCTGCGGGCGGGCAAAGATCTTTTTGCGGAAAAACCTTTTGGGATCGACCTCGCGGCCGCTCGTCGCATTCGCGATGAAGCCGTCCGCCTTCAACGTTTCGTGCGCATCTCTTCGGAATTTCCTTTTTTACCCGGGGCCCAACGCGCCATCACCATCGCGCGGACTGGCGCGCTCGGTCCGCTGCTCTCGATTCGCAGCAGCTTTCTCCACTCCAGCGATCTCGATCCCACCAAGACCATTAATTGGAAACGCCAGAATAAGTTCTGTGGCGAAGCCGGCGTCATGAATGACCTTGGCTTGCACGTTGCCCACGTACCCCTTCGCCTCGGCTGGAAACCGAGCCGCCTGTACGCTCAACTGCAAAAAAATTATACGGTGCGGCCCGACGGGAAAGGGGGCTCCACGCCCAACGATACTTGGGATAATGCCACGCTCCATTGCACCTTAGATCTACCCGGCCAGTCGGGTATCCCGCTGACCTTGGAAACCAAGCGGATGAGCCCAACAGACACTAATTCTTGGGAACTTGAAATCATGGGAACCGACGCTGGGGTTCGCTTCTCCACTAAACAGCCCAAGACTCTGCTCACCTACGCGCGGGCCAAGGAACAAACCTGGGCAGCCACTGATCTCGGATTTACCATGCCTTTTAAGACGATTACCGGAGGTATCTTTGAACCGGGCTTCCCCGATCTCTTGCAGCAAATGTGGGCAGCTTATCTTGCCGAACGCGCCGGCCAACTCGGTGACCGCTTCGGCTGCGCCACGCCGGACGAAGCGGTGGCCCATCATGAGCTCTGGGCTGCAGCCCTCCAAAGCCACGCCGAGCAGCGCGTCATTACCCTTTAACGCTCCCGCCAATCCCAGAACGTCGGCTCAGTCGTCACGGCGACTGCCCGTCAGCATCAAGAGAATGTGGAGCAAGCTGCCTAAGGAAGCGACGAAAGCCGCCACGTAAGTTAACGCCGCCGCATCGAGGGTTTCATTGACCCCTTCCATCTCGTCGCGACTCAGGATTCCCAAATTAACCAATTGGACCTTGGCGCGGCGGCTAGCATCAAATTCTACCGGCAGGGTAACCAATTGAAATAAACAGATCACCGCCAGTGCCACGGCGCCGATCATCAGCATTTTGCCGCCTATGGCCGTGCTGATTAAAAGCACGCCGGCTAGGATGAGAAAATTGGAGGCCCCAGCCGCAATTTGCGTAGCCGGTACCAGCGTCTGCCGGATTTTCATCATCGAATAACCTACTTTCTGCTGGATCGCGTGGCCCGCCTCATGGGCAGATACGCCGAGCGCCGCTAGACTGGAACCACGGTAATTGGCGGAGGACAGTGCTAGCCGCTTATTGATGGGATCAAAATGATCTGACAGATGACCTTCGATTTCGACAATTTCGATGTCATGAATCCCCGCACTTTCCATAACGGCAGCCGCCGCTTCCCGGCCCGTAATATTACCGCGTGAAGCGATTTTTAAATTCTTGGAATACGCACGCGACACGCGCATCTGCGCGTAAAGACCGAACAACATGGGAACAGCGACGAGTGCAATGATGAGGAGCATGGTAAAAAAGAGTTAAAAAGGTTACGAACAGCACAAATTGCCAAAAAAAGATGATTTGCCAGCGGAAAATAGTCGGGTGGAAAGACGCCCAGCCGTTATAAAGGGGCCCGGCCATTAAGCAAGACCCGCACGATTCAACAGGGCCTGTTGATCAGGTGCGCGCCCCATGAAAGCGGTAAATAATTCCATCGGATCAACCGCATTTCCCCGACTGAGAATTTTCGTAACAAACTCCGCCCCGACGCTTGGATTGAAAATGCCCTCCCGCTGAAAACGGGTAAAAGCATCGGCATCAAGCACCTCCGCCCATTTGTAGGAATAATAGCCAGCAGCGTAGCCGACCGGATCAGAAAAAATATGATTAAATCGATGCTCAATCGTCGGCGTACGTGGCTCGGTAACGATCAAGTAATCGCGTAACACTTCATTCAGAAGCGCCGTCCAGTCGCCTGCCACTGGGGCGACCGGGCGAGTATGTAACTCCAAGTCGAGACGGGCGAAA
>SXZN01000254.1 GCA_005787865.1 Opitutaceae bacterium
TCGGCGGGCACGCTCCCCAGCAAGTGGAGGGTGTTCTCGCGGTCGTAGGCGAGCATGGCGCCGGTGAGATGCGCAAACATCGCCGAGGCAAAACAGTGGGGCTGGTCGCCGGCGAGCTTCAGCGGATCACCGATCAGGGATTGTTCTTCGACCCACGTTCCGCGCGGCGAGGCGTGATTGGCCGCGGCGTAAAGCATGTCGGCTGTTTTGGCGTCATGACCGAGCACGAGATGTTGGCGGGCGATGAACATCCCCATGCCGGCCCAATTGCCACCGGGGAGCCAACCCAGACTCACGGGAAGTCCTTATTTTTCGACCGACGCGAGCAGCGCCAGGGTGCCGGTGAATAATTCATGTTGAGAGGAGATCCACCCTTCGCCGTTGAGGTGGGCATCGAAGATCGCCCATTGGGTGAGTTGGGGAATTGGATCAGCGCCCTTGAAGCCTACGCGGACGGGCAGGTAGAGATTGCCGTGCGCATCGCGGCGTTGGTCGCGCCGGCGGTGGTGATTAAAAGAAGTGAGAAATTCTTGCGAGAGGGCCTCAATCATGCGGGCATCGGCCTCGTAGCCGAGCGCGTGAGCGGCGCGGACCGCGGCATTGAGTCCGGTGATCGTGCAATACACCGAAGAATATTCTGCGCCGATATCCATGATGCCACCATCGCTGAAGCCGGGGGGGAATAAACCAGCGTACGGCGCGTCGGGCTGCGCCAGCGTCCGGTTGCGGAGCGCGCGAATCCCTTCCACTCCGCGCAAGATTTGGGGCCAATGGGCGCGAGCGTAATCCCAGTTTCCGGTGATTTGCGCATCGCGTTCGACGGCCCAGAGGACCTCCGCCGTGGCGCGGTAAATTTGTTGGGGATGTAATTCGTCAATGACGCCGCTGGCATTTTGATGGCTAAAGAGTGCATCCAGAGTTTGGCGGCCGCTGGCCGAATCACCGAGCATCGCGGCGAGCTCAGTGAAATAAACGGCATCCGCCGCCCAGAGTCCGCGATACAGGGTGAAGCTGGCATTAAATTGGGACTGACCGTTAATATTTTCCCGGGCCTGATAAAGGGTGCGAATGGCCGCGTCGACCATCGCTTGAATCGCGGGGTCGGCCACCGTGATATGACCGAGGGGAATGGGATACTGCGCCCACTGGGCGCGCGCTTGAGCGATCGCCGCCGGGACGGATAATTTTTCGGCAAGGGCCACATCGGCGTCAGTCGCTTGGCCGGAAAAAATGAAGGCCGTGACATCTTGGGTGCCAGCGGGGAAAGTTAACTGCCAGCCGGTGGCGGTCGGCTCAATCTTACTCGCCTGGGGCCGCGTGAGCACCAAAGGGGCGCCCGCATAGGTCATCAGCCCATTGCCAGCGGCCTTGAGGACGCGGCCCGTTTTGATGGTTAGCTGGGGTTGAACCGCCCCGGTATAATGGGCGTGGATGAGATCGGTGCGGGCGGGTTCGCGGCTCACTTCGGTGCCGCAGGCGATGCGCAATTCCGCGCGATCTTCGGGACCGGCGGAGCCCGCGACGAGTTCGGCGCGAGTTAATTTAATTCCCGGCGGGTAAAGGGCGATGCCCGCCAAGGTCGTATTGGGATCGCGGCCTTGCGGTGCGATGATGCTGATATCGATCCAGCCATTGCGATCTGTGTCGACGGCCTCGAACAAGAAAACTTGCGGCTGGTTGAGCGGCGCATTGAGCGCAAGATCGAGGAGCAAGGGAGTGGCGCCTTCGACCTGCATGTCGGCGAAGCGCTCGCCCAGACGAAGTTTATAGCTTTCACAAAAGCCGAGCATGACGCGCTTGGCGGCGCCGGGAGTAACGCGTACGCGGTAACGCAGCGGGCGATTAACGCCCCAGGCGACGTTGCGGAATTCGGGAGAAACGGTGGCGGCGGGCTGAGCCCAGCCCAGCGCGCCGGTGATGCCATCGAGGCGTTCCCATTGGGCGGTGCGGCCCTCGGAAATTGCGGGCGCCGCCGGTGGCAGGGCGAGCGTTGTGAGTTCGATCACGGCGTCGTCGCGCGTGAGGATGGTACGCACGGCCGGGAAACGAGCGGACTCGAGCCAAGTTTGTTCCTTCAGTTTGAAAGCGTCACCGACCGCGCTCGCTGCGATGATGGTCGCGGGTTGGACATAGGGGCCCGGCCCGAAATCGTAAAGGAGCGCGCCCCGCTCGTCTGCCATGGGCTTGTGCCAGTCATCGGGTGCGCCGAGCGGCTGATGCCAGGTGGGCATGCCGAAGCGCAGGTCTACGACGCGCGCGGGGGTCGGGTCGGGCGTCGTCGCTCCAATCAGAAGAGGGAGGCTAAGGAGCAGGACAGGCAGCAGGCGAGGGGAGCACAGCATGGCTCAGAGAATTGTGGTAAAAGCATGCAGCACAAAATGAATTTTAATGAAAATTTAAAATGGGTTGAATGCTGAGTTGTGTCAGCGGCTGAACTTGCTCTGCTTTGGGGTAATTTTATGCGTAATTTTTGGCTATTTTTAGTGATCCTGCTCACCGTGGCTGCCACGCGCGGCGCGACGCAAGCGGCGGTAAGTCCCTCCGTGTTGGTCGTGGGTGGGGCCATGAGTGCCGGCCCGCACTTTATTGCCAGCACGCGGGCAGTCCTGCAGCGGCATTATGCGGGCTGCCAGAAAATCGTCCTCGTGCTCCATGCTGATTTACCCCGCGATCGGAGTCGACGGGAGGTTCAGCTCAAGGCGGCCTTTGGAGAAATCGGTTTTGCACACGTGGAATCCCTGCATCATGCGGATCTGGCCGGGCAGCGGATGTTATTGGAGCAAGCCGATGGAATCTTCGTGGGCGGTGGCGAAACTTTTGTGCTGTTGGCCGAACTCTACCGGACAGGTCAGTTGGATCTGATTCGGTCGCGCGTGGCCGCGGGGGTGCCGTACGGTGGTTCGAGTGCGGGGGCCAATGTGGCGGGGCGGTTGATTGGCACCACCAACGATTTTCCGGTTGCGGAAATTCCTAGTCGGCGCGCGCTGGCGATTTTTCCCGCGGTCATCAATCCGCATCATCCGGCGCCTTCCGCTCCCGGTGATTTTGATTATCGGGCGCAAAGAATTAATAATTATCTCGGCTTCAACCCGACGGAGATCGTGTTGGGGTTGGGTAATGGAGCGATGGCGCGTCTCCATGATGGTCGGGTAACGTTAGAGGCGGGGCTAGGCTGGGTTTATCAAGCGAAGGGCCGCCGGTCACTGGTGCCCGGTGATTTGATTCCCGAGCTGCTGCCCGAAAAATAATTCTAGCGGTGATGAGACCGCCCGGCTCAAGCCGCCGAGCCGCCACAAAAGGCCCAGAAGGCGCAAAACCGACCAAGGCATGGCCACAAAAAACCCGAGAAACACAAAAACGAACCAATCCATTTTTAACCGCGAAGGGCGCGAAGTGACGCGAAGGGTCCGGACTTAAACTCGCCGCCTCTCCCGCGCGACAGGGGATCGGCCCTATAACCTCTAGCCTCTCACCTTTTGCCTCTAGCCTTGTGGCCGCCACGAAAAACCCGAGAAACACCAAAATCGACTAAGGCATTTTTGCCCGCGAAAACCGCGAAATGACGCGAAGGGTTCGGGCTTAAACCTTAAAACTTTTCGCCTCTGTTTCGCCCCAGTGGCGAGAACTGAGGACGAACACCGGGTTGATAGCAGTCAACAACGGTGTCTCCTCTAGCCTCTGACCTCTAACCTCTCCCCCCTCCCCCCAGCTACTTAGCGGGGCCGAAATCGTAGGTTAGGTTCCACTCGCGGGTCTCGCCGGGAGCAAGATCGAGCGCGAGATAAGGTTCGAGTGAGAGGGTGTTTCCGTTGGCCCACAGGACGCATTTAAAGGGGACGAAGTCGGTGGTGAAATGAACTGAGGTCAGCTTCGGGTGGGTCAGGGTTGCGACCAAGGGCTGCCCCGTGGGTAGTCCTAAAAATTCCAGATGGCCGCCGTCAACTCCGATAAAAGGGCGATACATTGTGAGCGTCCGCCCCGTTAATTTATAACCGATATTTTCCGCGAGTTGCGTGCCGGCGGGCAAAGTGACGACCTGCAAGCCATCGGTCTGCAGCGCGAAAAAAGGATGGGCAAACCACTCGAACTTGAGCGGAGTGCGGCCGCGATTAGTCAGGCGCGAAGTGGAGCGCAGGTGCCGACCCTCTAAGGCGATGGTGCGTTCAATTGCATAGGACCAAGGACCCACCGTTTGCGCCGTACGAAAAATTGCCTGAGTAGGCGTGAGTTCAGTTTCCCAGTGGCAGGGTTGGGTGACGCTGACATTTCCGGCCGCATCGCGGCCGAGTTGGCCGGCACCGGGCGCGAGGCCGATGGGGCCATCCCAGAGCAAGGGCTGGCCCGTCATGGTGCTATGGCGAAACGACTCGGGCAGACCTTGGCCGTTGCGCGGAACGGGATCGGGTTTGGGCCATTCGGGGCCGGTGAGTAAATCGCCCACGTGCTGGTCGTGAATTTGCCAGATGTAGCCCCCCCAGCAAAAGCGGGGGCCTAGGTGGGCGTGTTCTGCGACCGGATCGAGTAGATCGACGGTGAGTTCGGCGTTGGCGAGATGCAACATGAGCAAAAAACCGTGAGGTGAAAGCGCGGGCTGGGAGCCACCGCGCGTGAGCGCTAATAAAAACTTAGCGCAGGCGCATGAGGCGCAGCGTGGTGCTCTGGCCGTCGATGACTAAAACAAATTGGCCATGCGGACGGGCGTGGATTTCAATACTTTTGCCCAAGAGCTCGTAGGTGATCGGTTCAAAGCCTTCCCATACTTGACCGTTATCGAGGAGGAAGCGATTAGCTGATTCCCATTTCACTACGGTGCTAACCAGCGGAGGAAGCGTGCGCCAGTCCGAGTCATCGAAGGCCGGCAGACCAAAGCGCTGGAGCCAACCAGCCTTGGGTTGAACTAGGGGCATGGGCGCAGGGATCGCGACAGCTGCGGCGGTCGCGCGGGCGGTGACGAGCGCTGTTTGGAGCTGAGTGGTCGCCGCCGCTTGTTGGCGAATCAGAGCAGCATCGATCACGCCGAGCTCATCTGGACTGAGGCGATCGAGTCCGGCGCGTTGCCATTCTGCCGGCGTGAGGACGGCTTGGAGGCCAGGAAATTTTTCCGCGGCCGAGCAGGCGATGGTGAGGAGTAAGCAGAAGAACCAGCGGGGGGCCAATTTCATGAAGAAAGTTTGAGGCGATCGCTGCCAGTGAACGAGGATAAAATATCTAGCTCGCCTGAAAATTCACGAAGGTCCTCTAGCCGATTTTGCGCAACGCAGGGCGCTTCGAGTTAGAGCTGCAGAAAATCGTCGACCGTATTTTGGGTGGCGACCATGCGGGCGAAGGGGCCGCCGCGGGCGACGAGAGTACGAAAATCACCTTCTTCAATGATGCGGCCGGCCTCCAGCACAATAATGCGACTGGCGTTGCGAATGGTGCTGAGACGGTGGGCAATGGTAATCACGGTGCGCCCGGCGGCAAGACGGTCGAGGGCTTCTTGGATCAACCGCTCGCTTTGATAATCGAGC
The DNA here is from genome assembly GCA_005787865.1 of Opitutaceae bacterium. Classification (GTDB taxonomy): domain Bacteria; phylum Verrucomicrobiota; class Verrucomicrobiia; order Opitutales; family Opitutaceae; genus Lacunisphaera. The sequence continues at coordinate 5,511 of SXZN01000254.1, forward strand.
GCGGAAGTGGCCTCATCCAAAATGAGCACAGGCGGATTGCGCAAAATGGCACGCGCGATGGCGAGGCGCTGGCGTTGGCCGCCGGAAAGGGTGACGCCGCGCTCGCCCACGGCGGTCGCGTAGCCGTTGGGCAAGCGCAGAATAAATTCTTCGGCATTTGCCTGCTGCGCGGCTTGCCGTAACTCGTCGTCGGTGGCGTCGGCGCGCGCAAAACGTAAATTGTCACTGATAGTACCTGATAGCAGCAGGCTATCTTGTAACACCACGGCCAATTGCCGGCGAACCCAGCGCATGTCCCATTCTGACTGGGGCACTCCATCAATAAAAATTTGGCCACGGGAGGCTGCGTAGAGTCCGAGCAGTAAATTTGCTAACGTGCTTTTCCCTGAGCCCGAAGGTCCGACCAAGGCAACGTGCTCCCCGGGTTTAATGGAAAGATTAATTTGGTGGAGCACGAGTTGCTCGGGGGCGGTGGGGTAGGCGAAGTTAACTGCATCGAAGACGATATCACCGCTGAGGCGGTCCGCGCGGCGCGAGCCTTGCCATTGTTCGACGTAGGCGGAATCGATGAGCTCCTTGATGCTCTGGAAACTTTCGCGGCCGATAAAAAATTGTTCGCTGAGGCTCACGAAGGCTTGAATGGGGCCGAGGACAATCGGGAGGCCCGCGACAAAGGCAAAAAGCGTGCCGTAAGAAATATCCCCTCGAATGGCGAGCCAGGCCCCCGCGGCCATGACTACCAGCGCGATGACCTGGGTGCTCACATACCAAAAAGTGCCAAAAATAGCATTGAGGTAGCTCTGCTGGATGCGTTGGCGGGCAAAATCTAAACTGCTACGGTCCAAGTCAGCCTCAGCTTGTTTCTCCTCGCCGAAGCTGCGGACCAAGCGAAGCGCGGAAATATATTCGCTGGCGGTACCGGTTAGTTGCTCCTGCGCGAGCCGGGCGGCGTGATTACTATACTGGATGCGGGCGAAGAAATAATATTTAGCGAGAGCGTAGGCGGGGATAATGAGGCCGAGGACTAAAGCGAGGCGCCGATTGAGAATCGTGAGGATAATAAAAATACTCATCCCGTAAAGGACGTTGGGCAGAAACTGATTGAGAATATTATAAAGCAGCGCCTCAACTTTTTGCGTATCGAAGGCGTATTTTGCCAGTAAGCGCCCCGTCTTTTGTTGGTCTAAATAACCAAAGCTCAGGAACTGCAGCTTGAAGAAAATCCGACTGCGCATCTCGACCATCATTTGTGCCATGGCTTGCGCGGTGACGTGGGCCCCCCAAACCGAGAAAACATAATGCAGGGCGAGTAAGAGCAGGAACCAGCCGCTCAGTTGCAGAATGGCGAATGTATCGCGGGCGGGGACCGCGACATCAATCATGCGTTGAAACAACCACGCGCACGGGGCCACGGCGAGGGAGCGCAGCAGCGAAAGACCAAAGCCGCGCCAGAGGCGGTCACGGCTACCCCACAGATAGCCGGCTAACGTCCGGGCGGTGAGGGCTTCGGGAGCTAGGGGCGTCGCACTCAACCGCGATCGGGCGGCTGACCTTTCGTCCGCGGGGGCGCGCGGTGACCATGCAGCGCCATGTAGAAAGGATCTCCTGGCCGGATGGAGCCGCGCGGGACAATTTCACCGGTGAAGGCTGATTTGTAGATCGCCGTCAGCAGCTCGAGCGTCTGGCGCGCTTGGAAGCCCGACGTGAGTGGGCGCCGTTGCGCATCACGGTCCGCCACAAAAGCGTTGAGCTGCGCGCCGTGGGAGGAGCTGATTTCCGCGGGGAAATTCTGCCATGCTTGCATGAGGCTATCATCCGGCCCCGGCGGGATCGGCGTGAGCTTCCAATTGTCGCGGGAGTAACCGTAAAGATGAGTGAGCTCCAGCGTGGCGCGCTGATAGTCGAGCCGGAGATAAGTTTCTTGGCGCGGGCTGAGGGCGCTGTTGACGATGGAGCCCATGGCGCCGCTGGCAAAGCGGACGATGGCCATGGAAACATCTTCGACCTCGATCGCCCGATCGAGGGTACCGACCGCCGCCCGGACGTCACGCCAGTCGCCCATCAGGTGGAGAAAATGATCCATCGCGTGAATCCCGAGCCCCATCGTGGGACCGCCGAGTTCCGTATTCCAGCGGCCCCGCCAGGGCACCGCATAATACGCCGCATCGCGAAACCAGAGTGTGTTGCAGACGCCGACGAGCGGTTGTCCTAACTGGCCTTGGTCGGCGAGGCGGCGAACATGCGCGGTCGATGAACCAAAGCGCATCTGAAAAATGCAGGAAGTGAAACAGCCCGTGCGTTGCTCCGCTGCTTCGATCAAATCCAATTCGGCTAAGGAGCCGCAGAGAGGCTTTTCGCACAGCACCCAGGCGCCCGCTTCCATGGCAGCAATGCTCATGCTGGCATGCTGGGCGGGAGGCGTGGCGATTAAAACAATATCGGGCCGCTCGGCCTTCAGCATTGTGGCGTAATCCGTGTAGTGGCGCGGGATTTTATGCTGACCGGCAAAATCCGCTACTCGCTTGGCGTCAATATCGACCGCCGCATCGAGGGTCACCCGGCCCTGCGTGTCCTCAACCGCTCGCACATGCGCATCGCCGATTGAACCGGTGCCGACCAGGACAGCGCGGTAGGTTTTCATGGGTTAAGGGTGGGTGAGGATGAAGAGCGCACAGGGAGTCCGAGAAAGGCGGAAGTCTGAGTGAGCCTATTTAATAGAAATGGGCGATATGAATTATCTGAAAATAAATGAAAATTGATTGCAGGCTGCCATCGGTCGAGGAGCTGGAAAGTGGGGAAAAGATGCAAATTTGGACACCGTCCGCCATTCCAATTGAGGGCTGCCATCCTCGCCGGCACGAGCCCTCGGTCGGGGGCGGTCATTGGGTCCTAGCCGCCGCCACGCTCAGTGCCCGTGCGACTACGCACCACCCGCCGCCCGTGCGCCTAATTCGAATCTCCGGAAGCTCGTTTGTAATATATTATATTACAAACGAGCTTCCGGGGGGGCGTTATTTTACGCCGACGAGGGCGAGGATTTTATTGCCCGTGAGCCGGCGCTCGGGCGGCAGGCTGTGCGGGGTGCGATTGCCGAAGACTTTCGCTAGTTCGACGAATTTCGCTTGGGTCGCTTTAACAAATTCCTCCACCGAGCGAGTCTCGCCGCCGAGGGCCATGATTTGCGGCAGCCAATGGTGGCCATAGCGCACATGATTTTGCTCATCGTTGCGATCGAAGGCGAGCAGGGTGTCGGCTTCGAAATCGTTGAGCTCGCGGATGCGGTCCATGACGGTGGCCTTGGTCGGAAAACTGCCGGCCTCAAATTCCATGGTCATCATCGCGTAGCGTTCGTGCGGCGCCATCTGCACTAAAATATTATAAAGATCGAGGGAGTGCTCCACCGTCATCAAATCGACGCCAAGCTTGGGGAGTTGGCGGTAGCCGAAGGCGCTGTGGCGGGATTCATCCCACAGATGACGGGCCATATCGTGGTGCAAATCAAAGGGCGCCGCGGGGGTATCGTAGAAAATGGTCGCGAGATAATCGACGGCATCCAACTCCATCATGAGCCAGACATAGACCATCAGGCGAATGACGCGGGCATCGGTTTGCGGATCGACGAGCCA
>SXZN01000255.1 GCA_005787865.1 Opitutaceae bacterium
GAGCCGTTCTGCGGCTTTTCTGGACGCAATAACTTGGCCGCAATTTATCGAACGATCCATTTACGGATCACCCCACTTCCTCATTGGCACGTTAAGATTGGCGCAGTTGAAGGACATAAATCGTCGAGCCGATAACGGATATCGACAGCAAGATTAGCCCTCACCAAGAGCTGACCAAGTCACGCTAGCCGTCGCCGATTATGCGACGAGCGCAGCGGATCCACTATGAAATAACGCGCGGGTCTTTAAACCAGACCCGCGTTGACCGAACCAGAGATTGCCATCGGTCCACATTGTTACCACTCTAACTTAAATGCAGGAGCTCGACGATCTAACCCAAGTAGCTAGCCGGCGGATCACTGGCATTGGCGGGCAAATTCGAGCCAACTTAATCCCGCCCTTATGGCGAGAAGTCGCCAGTTACAGCCGAGAAAAATTGCGCGCTGATTTAATCGCAGGGGTCACGGTCGCCGTCATCACGATTCCCCAGGCCATCGGTTTCGCCCTCGTCGTCGGGCTACCGATTCATGCGGTCCTCGCTACTGCCGTGATCGGCTCCTTGATCTGTGCCTGCTACAGTTCATCCCACCACCTCGTTTTCGGGCCCACCAACACCATCAGTATTATTCTGGCAGGCGCGGTGCTGAGTCTCGCCGATGTTCCCCTCACGCCCTTGGCGAAAGTTCTGCTGCTCGGTTGCATTATCGGCCTCATTCAACTGACGGCGGGATTAACTAAAACGGGGCAACTCACTCAATTTATTTCGCGCACGGTGATCATCGCCTACACGACGGCCGTGGGTATTTTAATTATTGTTGGGCAAATTGGTAATTTCCTCGGGATCGATCGGGCCCCAGCAGTGAATCTGCCCGGCACGGTCAAATACTTAATCACGAGTTTGCTCAGTTTAGATTTTAATTACCTGACGGCCGCGACTGGGGCGGGTGCACTGAGCTTACTCTATTTATTGCGCCGTTGGCGACCGCGCTGGCCAGAGGGGATCATCGTCCTATTTCTTGCGAGTATCATCGCCGCAACATTCAAGCTCGAGGATCACGGTTTACGCTTGGTCCGCGATCTCGGCGAAATGGTGAGTGCGATGCCAATTTTCACGGGATTTCCCTTGAACCAAGAGGGCTTACTCCTGCTGCCGCGCATCACGGGCACGGCGATCGCCATTGCCTTGCTTGGCATGCTGGAAGCTATTTCCATCGCTAAAACCCTGGCGGCGCGCTCGGGGCAGCGGCTTGATCCCAACCAAGAGCTCATTGGCATGGGGCTGGGCAATCTTGCCGCCACCGCCTTCGGGGCGATGCCGGGATCAGCTTCCTTTTTGCGTAGCGCCACCAATTTAGCGAGCGGAGGTCGGACCCAATTTGCGACCAGCATCAGCAGTATCGGGGTACTGTTTGCCGTGCTTCTGCTCTCCCCGTTGCTCAATTACATTCCGATCGCGGCGCTTGCAGCCTATCTGATCAGTATTGCCGTTCGTTTATTCAACCCCGTCCAAATCACCATCGCTCGTCGCTCTACGCGCGCTGACGCCGCGGTTTTTTGGGTAACTTTATTCGCCGCGCTCTTTCTGCAACTTGATACCGCTATTTATGTCGGCATTGGATTTTCACTCGTGCTATTTCTGCAGAAAGCCAGCGCCCCCACCCTCATCGAGCATGCCTTTAACGACCAAGGCCAACTCGCCCAGATCGACACCCCCACAGAACGAAATAGTCCGCAGGTCTCCATCGTGCACGTCGAGGGCGACTTATTTTTTGGCGCAGCGGATATTTTCCAGGATGGCGTCCGCCGCCTTGCCGAAGACCCCCAGATCCGCGTGTTTATCTTGCGCCTGAAAAATGCGCGCCACCTCGATGCCACGACGATCATGGCGCTCGGTCAATTATTGGAATATCTCCAGTTAGAGGGGCGCCATCTGCTTATTTCGGGCGTGCACGGCGATGTTGCCGCCGTGCTTAAACGCAGCGGGCTCGCCAAAAAAATTGGCGTCGAAAATATTTTTCCGGCCGAAGAAAATCCGACGCTCGCCACAAAAAAAGCGCTGCAGCGGGCGCAGGTGCTCATTGGGGTTAAACCAGAACTGCGCGTCTTTTACTCGCAGCCGGCCCCCGCCAAATAATCGCGCGCTTGGGCGTCAGTTCTCTGGCTATGCATCTCCGCTTTTATCCCTACACCCTCGAGCTCGCCCATCCCTTTACCCTCGCGACGAGTTCGCGCACCACCACCCCCGCCTTGATGGTCGAACTAGAGCACGAGGGGCTCATCGGCTACGGCGAGGCCGCCATGCCGCCGTATCTCGGGGAGACCCCGGCCAGTGCCGCCGCCTTTTTAAAATTAGTTGATCCCGCGGCCTTCCCCGACCTGCAACAAATCGCGGCGATCGGCGCACAAGTTGAGGCGTTGGCCCCCGGTAATCCCGCCGCGAAAGCCGCCCTTGATTTAGCCCTACATGATTGGGTGGGGAAAAAATTGAACACCTCATGGCACCGCCATTGGGGCCTCAATTTGGCCCGCATCCCCGCCACTTCTTTCACCATTGGCATCGATACTCCAGCGGTGGTGCGGCAAAAGACGCTCGCCGCCGCGCCCTATAAAATCCTGAAAGTAAAATTAGGCCGCGACACCGATCGCGAACTGATCACGACAATTCGCCAAGTGACCGACCAGCCCCTCACCGTTGATGCCAACCAAGGCTGGCGCGACCGCGAGGACGCGCTGCGCCTGAGCGAGTGGCTGGCCACGCAGGGAGTTTTGTTCATCGAACAACCGATGCCCAAAGAGCAAATCGATGACACCGCCTGGTTGCGCGAACGTAGCCCGCTGCCTTTAATCGCGGACGAAAGCGTGCAGCGCTTGATTGATGTACCCGCCGCGCGCGGCGTATTTGACGGCATTAATATCAAGCTCATGAAATGCACGGGGCTGCACGAAGCGCATCAGATGATCACCCTCGCCCGGCAGCTGAAGCTGAAAGTGATGCTCGGCTGCATGACCGAAACCTCCTGCGCGATCTCCGCCGCCGCCCAACTTTCCCCCTTGGCCGACTGGGCCGACCTGGATGGGGCGCTGCTGATAAAAAATGATCTCTTTAGTGGCGCCCAACTCGTAGACGGTAAAATTATCCCGACCGATGGGCCTGGTCTCGGGATCACCAAACACGGCGCCCCGGTCTCTCGCTGATTTTTATGACTTTACGTGAACAAATTGGTCAACTCCTGCTGGTTGGTTTTCGCGGATGCACGCCGACGGAGTGCGGTTTTGTGGAGCGCGCGATTCGCGAACAACATATTGGCGGCGTCATTTTATTTGATCAGGAAATGGCAGAGCCCAGCACGCGCCGCCGCAATATTGAGTCACCCCAACAAGTTCGCGCGCTGATCACCTATCTCCAAGCCCAGGCCGCTCACCCTTTGCTCATCGCGGTTGATCAGGAAGGCGGGCGCGTCAATCGCCTCAAACCTGAGTACGGATTCCCCGCCAGCAGCTCACACGAGGAGCTCGGCCAACTGAATCAACCAACGGAAACCTACCGCCACGCAGAGCGCATCGCCCACAATCTGGCCGCGTTGGGCTTCAACCTCAACTTGGCGCCGGTGGTTGATCTCGATGCTCATCCCGATAACCCCATCATCAAGGGCAAGGGCCGGAGTTTTTCAGGCGATCCAGCGGTCGTCGCCCGCCACGCGGCTGAATTCGTTGAAGCCCACCGCGCCCACGGGGTACTGACTTGCGCGAAACATTTCCCCGGACACGGCAGCGCCACCGGCGACACCCATCTCGGCCTCGTGGACGTCACCGCCACGTGGCATGAGCGCGAACTCGTCCCGTTCCAGCAACTGATCGCGGCGGGGCGATGCGATGCCATCATGAGCGCCCACGTGATCAATCGTCACCTCGATCCAACCTACCCGGCCACCCTTTCGCGGGCGGTGCAAACCGGCGTACTCCGGGAGCGACTGGGCTTCCAAGGCGTGATCATCAGTGATGACATGGAGATGAAAGCCATCGCTAGCCATTACGGTCTCGCGCAAGCCATCCCGCTGGCCTTGGAAGCAGGGATTGATGTGCTCTGCTTGGGCAACAATTTGAGTTATGATCCGCAGATCGCTGAAAAAGCCGCGACGATCATCGTCCGTGCGGTCGAGTCCGGCCGCCTCTCGCCGGAGCGCATCGCCACCTCTTGCGCCCGCGTGCTGGCCCTCAAACGCCAAGTAATCGGTGGCGCCTAAAGCAAGCCGGGCGAACGCGCGTTACGCGGTGACCCAGATCCCCGCACGAAGGCCGGCGTGCTCACCGCACCAACTTGCGCGCTCCCTCAATTAACTTGTCCCACTGCAACGCTGGGCCGGGGTCAGTTTTATTCGTCTGAATATGGAAGTGGCCCAACACACCGTGATATTTCGCCAACTCCGCATCGGTTAATTTATGCGCCACGAGCTGACCCTGGCGGTCGCGGGGATAATCGAGAGTTATTTTGGGGAAAATCTGCGCAAGGGTCGCGGTCAGTTTGATCAATGCGGCGTATTGTTCTGGCGTAAAATCATACTGCACGAGCTCCGTGCCCTGCACGACCCCCCGCACCGGCACAGCCCGAGCGGGACGACCCACAAAATTCTTGGTGTAGATCATGGGATCACCGAGCCGCGCCGGGATTTTGATGTAAGGTTTCCCTTGGGCGTCCTGCTGATACCATTCGTCGAGCGTCTTGGTGTCACCGGGCGCATATGCGCCCATGTTGGCAATCTCGATACCGATGGAACGATCGTTGGAAATAGTGGCGTGACGGGCGCGCTCTTTCAGGTCGAGCGTTTGATAAATGGTGCCATCGAGATCGAGCATGAAGTGGACGCTGAGACCGCGGTGATCA
>SXZN01000256.1 GCA_005787865.1 Opitutaceae bacterium
GGCGAAAAACGTCAAACTGACGGAAGGCGAAGTCCCGCCGCTGCCGGCCGATACCTACGTGGCGATCGAAGTGCGCGATAATGGCGGCGGCATCAAGCCCGAGCATCTCGCTACTATTTACGATGCTTTTTTCACGACCAAAAAAACCGGCACGGGTCTCGGGCTCGCGACAGTTTTGGCCAATATCAAGCAGCACAATGGGCAGATCAGCGTCCAATCAGATGTGGGCGTCGGTACGGCCTTCACCGTCTACCTGCCCCAAGCGGATAAACCAGAAGAGATTGAAGCACGCCGCGCACCGAGTCTGCGCTTTGGCACCGGCCGCATTCTTTTCATGGATGATGATCCCCAAATCTGTGAACTTACCAGTGGGATGCTCGCGAGTCTCGGCTACAAAACTGACCTCGCCAAAAACGGCGAGGAAGCCCTCCAATTCTATAAGCGCTATCTCAATATCGGCCGGCCGTACGACACCGTCATCATGGACCTCACGATCATCGGAGGAATGGGCGGAGAAGAGACCTTCAAAGCGCTGCGCGAACTCGACCCCCAAGTTTGTGCCATTGTGACTAGCGGCTACGACAATGATGACATGCGCCGCCAGTATCTCGACTTAGGCTTCTGCGACTACTTAACCAAGCCCTACCGAGTGGGTGACCTCGGGAAAAGCCTGCGCTCCGTCCTCGGCAAGTGACGCCAGGCGCCGAGCACATTAAGCCCGCCAAGTAAATGCGTGGCACAGGGCCACCCCGGCGGCATCGGCTTCATCGAAAGCGAGCGTGCGACCATGCCCCAGCATCGCCATCACGGTCCGCGCCATCTGCTCCTTACTCGCGCGGCCCAATCCCGTGACAGCCTGCTTAACACGCAACGGAGCATATTCAAAAATTTCTTTCTCGCGCAACGCCGCGGCCGAAATTGCCGCCCCGCGCGCGGCCCCTAAAATTTGGGCGGTCTGAAAATTTTGCACATAGATCGTCTGCTCAAGTGCCACATGCCTAGGATCAAAGTCGGCCACAAAAAGCGCCACCGCGCGATGAATCTCACCCAAACACTGAGCCATCGAATGCTTCGCGGGGACCTTAACCGTTTGGCAGCGCAACATCACCGGGGAGCGACCCGGACTAAACTCCAGCAAAGCTAACCCCGTACCGCGTAAGCTGGGATCGATGCCGAGGACGCGCCCATGAAAAGCGGAGCGCGTCAGCGTCGGCGCCACCGGCCAAGCGGCCGGCGCCATTTTACCTTCGAGTTTTGCCTGCCAAAGTTGTCGGACGGAAGTTCGCGCCATATGGTATGTTCGAGTTATACACGAAAGCCCCCGCAACCAAAACCATTTGTGCGGCTCACTGCGCCGCAATGGCCATTTCTAAGCGCAGCACACTGAACAGCGCCCCTTGGTCGCCAGTGATCTCGATGACCTGCGCCTCATCCTGCATCGCCGTGCTCGGGATGACATAGCTATATTCTAAACCAGTGGGGCTGGGCTGCGCGGTAAATTTAACGCTATTCACGTAGACATTTAATTTTTCCGGCGCCGTGGTCCCTGGCGCAAATTCAATCATCAGTTTAACGGCGCGCCCGACTGGCTGCGGGCCGGTGGGTAAGCGAATGGCACAGCCGGAAGGCCAGGGCATATCTTTGCGCGGATCCGTCCCCGGGAGTGTAAATTCAGTCGGATCCCCGGGGGCCCGAATATCGCGATACGTCACCGCATGCGTGCGCGCGAGTGGTTCAAGTTTTTTGCTAGTGCTCAGCGCCTGCACGAATGCGCGGTAGCGCTTCGCTCCCCAAGTCCGATACAAATCGCCCGACCAGACTTTATTGGAGCCCGGCCGACCCGGAAAATAATTAAATAAATAAACGTAATCCGCGCCTTGGTGCAGCAACGACATCGCCGCGCCGGTCGCCAATTCTGGCGTCATGGTAGTGGCTTTGCCATTGGGGACTGGTTGGTAGCGAATCTCCAAACCGCCGGCGATCGATACCCCCGTGCCCGCGAGCAATCGTTTCCACTCGACCGTTGGCAGATCAAATTCCGCCGTGGCCCAAAAAGGGGTCGCCACGATTAAGTCAATCAGACCAGCCTGCGCCCACGCCACGGCGTCGAGGCCACACCGCCGCGCTGTCTCGGGCCGCGAGGGAACGCGTACACTCAAACGCACTGGATGCCCAAGGCGCACCGCCGCGCGATCACACTCCGCACGCACCCGCTGCAACCACGCGGTGACGCTCCGTCCGCCGGCCAATTCATGCCCTGGGCGAAAATGATAAACAAACCGCATCCAATCTAATTCGAGCCCATCCAGATCGAGGGTTTCTAATTGTTCACAGACTAATTTGAAATAGTGTTCCTGAACTTCCGGCCGCTCCCAATCGAGCGCTCGATCAGTCCATGACGCGTTGCGATGTGGCGCCCGCAACTGACCCGCCGCCCGTTGGGCTTTAAAAAAACTACTCAGGAGTGGAGCATCTTCCAACGTGCAGTCATGGACGTCATTCATGCGCACGCTCACCCAAGCCCCCACCCCTAATTGGCGACACCGCGCCAACGCCCGCTGATGAAAATTTACGCCCAAATCCGCTAAGCGCTTAGCAGAGTCTAAGCGTCGCCGCGTTGGGACAATCGCCCCCGGGGCTAAGAAACGCAAAATAGGTTGATTATCGGGACCGGCCTCATCGTATCCGGTCCAATCGGGCTCCCACACTCGGCTCGCGTA
>SXZN01000257.1 GCA_005787865.1 Opitutaceae bacterium
ACATAGGATAAAATTTTTAAAGGAGACCGAGCTTTTTTAAAACTTCGGGCGGGGGACCATCAAAACTAGCGAGCGGCCTATTACCGGTATAGCCGAGGTCCTTCATGCCCTCTGGGGTGGTGTAAAATCCCCCGGCGGTTAGATCGCGAAACCGGGTGAATAATTTAGCGGCGTCGGCGAATTCTGGCGTGGCCGTCTTGACGAAGCAAACGTCGTCACAAATGGCCGTTTTCTCGCGATCGGTTAGTATGGGGAAATTACGACTGAAGCGGCGCTGCGCTTCGGCTTCAATCCACTTGAGGCACTTGAGGATAATCGGCCGATCGAGCGCTTGGGTGGGGTAGGGCGCGCTGATCCATTCATCGATAAAATCGTGGACATGGAGTTGCGCGGCGGAAGGTGAAGTCGCATCAGCCGGAATAATCACGGCGCAGAGGGCGGCCGCGGTCACGCGCTGGGCGTCGCTGAGCGTCAGGGGCCAGAGCTCACCGGGTTGATAGGTTTTTTGCAGTTGAGGATCAGTGCCGTAGCCTGAACCAGTGACTGGGGCCGCCTCCGTTGGAGGGGCGGCGTCGGCCAAGCGGCTTAGCAGCGTGGTGGCTGCCGATGCCGTCAGCATCCATTTAATCGCCGTGCGGCGATCGGGACGGGGCAAATCAGTTGAGTAGTTCACAAATTTCCTTTGCGCATTTCTTCCAAGAGGTAGTCGCTCGTACGCCAAGCAAGTGCCATGATGGTTAGGGTAGGATTTTTATCCGCGTTGCTGACGAAAGTACCGCCGTCGGTGATGAAAAGATTAGGCACATCCCACGTTTGCCCCCACTGATTCGTGACAGAATTGCGAGGCGTGGTACCCATGATGGCGCCGCCGACTTCATGAATAACCATGCCCCCAGTGATGATGGCATCTCGCCCATCTTTTTTAGGTTGAGCGGAGGCCGTGCCGCCCATCGCCTCGATAATGGCCACGGAGGTTTCCTGCATGTGTTTGGCTTGGCGGGTCTCGTGCTCAGACCATTTCCAATGGAACCGCAGCACAGGAATGCCCCATTTATCTTTTACCGTGGGATCGAGTTCGCAGAACGAATCATCATTGGGAATCATTTCGCCCCGACCTGAAAAACCGACGAACGAACCGAAATAGCGTCGCATATCCTCTTTGTAGCCGACGCCATATTTTCCGCCCGTGAGGTACTCCATCCGCGAGCCCGTGCGCGCATTCGGCATACGGCGGCCGGTGCCAAATTCGAGATGATAGCCCCGGGCGAAGTTTAATTTGCCCGCATGTTGCTCCTGATAAAGCCACCAAGGAGCATAAGCGTGCGAGCCCCCTGCGCCGTCCTCGTTGTGTAACGGCAAGTTTTCCAGGGCAGGGATTTGTCCGCCCAAGTTAGCCCCGACGGTGTCCATAATGTATTTCCCGACGAGGCCGCTAGAATTGGCCAGACCATCAGGATACCGCGGTGACTTCGAATTTAAGAGCATCCGCACCGACTCCGCGGAACTGGCGGCCAATACCACGATGCGGGCGTACACTTCTTTTTCTGCCCGCGACTGGCGATCGATATAAGCAACTCCCGTGGCTTTACCGTTTTCATCCAGAAGCACGCGATAGCCCATCGCATCAGTGAGGATGTCGAGATTACCTGAAGCGAGCGCGGGCGGGAGGTGAACCGTGGTGGATTGATAATTAGCGCGAATGGCGCAACCCCGCCCGCAGTCGGTCGCCCAAAAACAAGCAGCCCGCTCACTCATCGCCTGAATGAGGACGCGTTGCGCGGCAGGATTTTTGGGGTGCAACTTGGCGGCGAGCTTTGGACCATCCAACCGCTGACTTAAAACTGCGCGGTGAATCGGGATAATCGGAAGCCCAATTTTTTTTCCGTGCTTTTGGGCGTACTGTTCACCCGCGCGCAATTTAGGGGCAGGTTGCAACACGCCTTCCGGAGAATTAGGCGTATTCTCCATACTTTCGTTCGTGCCATAAACCCCGATGAGCATTTCGACTTTGTCGTAATAAGGCGCGACATCCTCATACGAAATCGGCCAGTCGAAGCCGAGACCGTCACGGCTGTAGGGTTTAAAATCATAAGGCCCATTACGAAGAGCAATCCGGCCCCAATGGTTGGTGCGACCGCCCAACATGCGCGACCGCCACCAGATAAATTGCCGCTGGGGATCAGTGGAGGCATTGGTGTAAGGTTCACCTGGGACCTCCCACCCGCCATCTACGGTCGCGTCGTGAAAGCCAAAGGGCTTGTCAGGGGTGACCGCCCCGCGGAGCGGCGCCTGATGATTCGTCTCGAACATGGGAGTTTCCGTGACGGGATCGTAATTACGCCCCGCTTCCAGCATCAGAACTTTCGCTCCCTCCATGGCTAAAGTGTAGGCGGTCTGACCACCGGCGGCGCCCGAGCCTACGACGATGACGTCATATTTCGGTTGGGTTTTTCGGGACGTAAGCAAAGCCATAGGAGTAATTGGCCGGAGCAGGCTAAGGGGGGTAGACGGGCAAGTTTAGCGGGGGGGGATTTAGCTGAAGCTCAAATTTAGTGGGGTAACTAAACGAAGCGACGACATGTGTTAATATTCAATTGATTTTGATATTTAAAGCAAAATTCTCAAGGTTTCGCGGCCTAAGTTTTTCGGCGAGATGCCCCAGGCTGCCCAAAATAAATTGACCAAACGGCGGCCCACGGGGAATAAAACCAGCCTTGCGGTACTCACGTTTCACTTTCCTGATCTTGTCATGACCGAGCCGCTCGCCGCTCCCCATATTCTTGTCGTTGATGATGACGCCGAGGTGCGTTACTCGCTTAACCGCGTGCTTACCGCGCAGCATTATCTTGTGGAGGAAGCGTCCAGTGGCGAAGCGGGGGTAGGCGCGGTAAAACGAAAAGCACCTGACGTGGTGTTGCTCGACAATCGTATGACAGGAATCAGCGGCCTCGATACTTTGCAGCATATCCGTGCGGCTAATCCTCAGCAATTGGTGATCCTCATGACTGCTTATGGCACCGCCCAGACCGCGATCGAGGCGATGAAGTACGGGGCCTTTGACTACGTCATGAAACCCTTTGATCCCGCCCGCTTAATTGCGCTGGTGCAAAGTGCCTTGAGCACGCAAGCGGCCATTCGCTCGGCGGGT
>SXZN01000258.1 GCA_005787865.1 Opitutaceae bacterium
GGTTACCGCCGAACTCTATTACACCCAAGCTCCCCTCACTTGTGTTAATTTCACCGGCCTCGCGGAAGGCACCCTCGCGTCGAAAAATGGGCAACCTTTTTACACTGGCCTCACTTTTTACCGCGTCGTTCCGGGTTTTGTCATCCAAAGCGGCAACCCCGGCCTCAAGGACACTGATGATGAAAAAGTTCCCAGCCCGCATCATTTTGCGGATGAGTTTGTCCCCGGTCTGCGGCACGATGCAGCGGGCATTCTCTCGATGGCCAACGCCGGTCCGGACACCAACAGTTGCGAATTTTTTCTCACCTTAGCCCCGACCGATCGGCTTAATTACCTGCACAGCGTGTTTGGCCGCGTGGTGCGGGGCTTGGCCATTCTCCCGCTCATTAAACCCAACGAAGCCTTCACGATTAAAATCCAACGAGTGGGCGCCGCGGCGCGGGCCTTCAAAAATGATCCCGCCACTTTTCAAGCACTGGCCGGGGCGGCTAAAAAATACTCGGGGGCGCCCGCGCTGGGTCCGACCGCACCTTTTGACGATCCCGCTCATCTTTTGCCGCAGGAGATTCCGCGGGCCAAAAATTTTAATTTCAAGCTGGCGAACTTCGAGCGCGTTACGGGGTTGAAAATTGTCGCCCGGTTATTTGCCAAATCCCCGAGTGCCGCGGAAGACAATGCTCCTGGCGCTTTCATGCAAGCGCTCGCCCAACAACTCGGCACCGCGCAACGCGGCGCCGTCGCGGCTTATTTTGCCGATGAAGCTGAGTGGCGCGTCTGGATCGGCACCGAGTCTACCCCCGCTTTTTTGGGCTCACCCCCGACGCTGACTGACCTAAAGCCAGACGGGACTTTTCATCAACAAAAGGAAATCTTCTTGGCGCAAGCCGCCGCGGCGGGCGACGCCGCTTTTGCGCTGCAGAAGAAAAATGCTCCGGCCGATCAGCCGCCACCCCCCGCACAACACCTCAAGCTCCGCACCGATGCGTTACTTGATAGCCTAATCTTTAAACTCGAACCTAAAATTAAACCACCCGCTCAACAATGAACGCCCCCACCCGTATTGTTCTCGCCGCGCTCCTCTTAGCCCCCGGCCCGCTCTTGTTCGCCGCCGCTGGCCTCCATGGCCTCGTCGCAGATAAAGTAGCGGCCGAATATCCTTCGCTCGAGCGGCTCTATCAAGACCTGCACGCGCACCCTGAGCTCTCACTAATGGAAGAGAAAACTTCGGCCAAAATCGCGCACGAGCTGCGCCAAGCAGGTTTCGAGGTTACCGAAAAATTTGGCGGCTACGGCGTCGTCGGCGTGCTTAAAAATGGCCCCGGTCCCACCTTGCTGATTCGCACCGATCTCGACGGCCTGCCGGTCACCGAGGAAACCGGCCTCGCCTACGCGAGCCAAACCCGCACCAGCGACTTGTCCGGCCAGACGGTCGGGGTCATGCAGGCCTGCGGACACGATATTCACATGACGATCTTCACCGGCACCGCCCGGACTCTCGCGGCGCTCGAGGACCACTGGTCAGGCACCTTAGTGCTGATCGGCCAGCCGGCCGAAGAGCTCGGCGTCGGTGCGCGGGCGATGCTCACGGCCGGACTTTACCGGAAATTTCCCGTACCAGATTTTGCCATCGCAGTGCACGATAGCGCCACCTTGCCAGCGGGTACGGTCGGCACCGTCGAAGGCTACATTATGGCCAACGTCGATTCGATGGACATCACGGTGCACGGCGTTGGTGGCCATGGCGCGTATCCGCACACCACCAAAGATCCCATCGTGCTCGCTGCACGAATCATTGGCGCGCTCCAGACGATTATCAGTCGCGAAACCCGGCCCATTGATCCAGCGGTGATCACCGTGGGTTCCATCCACGGCGGGACCAAGCACAACATTATTCCGAATGAGGTGAAACTGCAGCTCACGCTTCGTTCCTATTCTGACGCGGTGCGGCTCCACACCATCGAAGCCATCAAGCGGATTTGTCGGGGTGAAGCCATCACGGCCGGCCTGCCCGAAGACCTGATGCCGACGATTACGTTAGTCGGGGCTCAATTCACGCCCGCGACCTACAACGACCCCCAGCTCACCCGCCGGATCCGCGGCACGCTCAACACGTGGCTTGGGGCCGAGCAGGTGCGGACCATTGAAGCAGAAATGGGCGGGGAGGATTTCAGTGAGTTCGGGCGCACGGCAGAAAAAGTGCCGCTGTGCCTTTTCCGGATCTGAGCAGTCGCTCCCGAGAAATTCGCCGCGAGTGAGCGCACGGGAGTGGCTCTGCCCTCGCTGCATTCGAGCAAGTTCGCCCCTGTCCCGGAACCAACGATCAAGACGGGCATCACGGCGGTCACCGCGGCCGCGCTCGACTTGCTGGCTAAAAAATAGTCCGCTCTCCGCCTCATGCGTCAATTCGGCATCCTTCTCATTCTCGGCCTGCTGCTCGCCTTCATCGCTTTCCAAGCCCGCACCGGCATCCTCCGCCGCAAAAATATCGGGGAGCCGATGAATATTTATATGCGGCAGGTGCTCGAGAATCCCCAGCTCAGCACAGCCGATGCGGCGATCCTGCGCGAACAATACGGGACCGCGCATCCCCAGCCCTCGGGTCTGCGTTATCTCGTGCGCCGACCGGGCACTGGTCTCGCGCCCACCCTCGGTGCGGAA
>SXZN01000259.1 GCA_005787865.1 Opitutaceae bacterium
AGTAGCGCTGGCCGGCTGATGCAGAGGCACCAAAATTTCTAGGAGGGGGCTTTGTTCGCTGGCGTCATTATCTAAACCGTATAGTGCGCCCAGAGAAGCGTGCGGCGAGAAGCGCACCACCGGCGCCAGGGCTCGGAGGGTCGGCCACTCACGATCGCTGGGGGTGGGCCGTTCTAGTGTGGTCGGCATGGTGTGGATCGATTGTCCGCGCTGGTCTAAAACTTGAACGCCGATCACGCCCCGTAGCCGGGAGATCTGGAGGGCCAGAATAACCAATTGCTCGTCATCGCGATGGGCGCCCGTTGGCCCGGTACGGTCAGATTCGAGGGTTTGCTGCATGAGCATGACGGCATGGAGCGATTCGCCTTCGCGGCGGAGAATCTGGGCGCGAAGATCAGCGCGCAACCAACCGGTGATCCCCGCGATGGCTCCTGCCAGCACGAGCGCAATAGCGGCCAAGACTAATCTGGCCGAGGTCGCAAGGCGCGTGGGCTTATTCATTCCGCTGGCTAGTCTAGGCCTAAATTATCCCAACTCCACGACAAACCGACATAACTGGTATTAATGCGAAAGCGCGAGCGGTCGTCGTTAGAAAGGGCGCGCTCAGTTTCATAATAGCCGACCAGAGCCCAAGCCGCATTCAGACGACGGGTGATGGCCAAGCTCAAGCGGTATTCCTCTTTGTGGCGATTTTCGGGGGTGATGCCAATCCCTACGAGTTGAACCGGAAAATCATAACGCGTGGCACTCGCTGCGCCGCGGCACTCCCAGGCGGCCTTTTTCCAAACAAGACTGGCGGTGAGCTGCTGTTGGGTGAAATTAAAATAGCCGCTGCCGTTATCCTGGTTTTTGATGTGTAAGGCGGTGAGACTGCCGCGCCAGAATTTAAATTTATTGGGCGCTAGGCTCAGGTTGAGCCTGATTTCGTTTTGATGAACCTTGAGGCGGGAGCCCGTGAGGGGTCGACCGGCTGCCGTATATTGCTCGCGGGAATCATGGGAGCGCCAGCGCTCGGCGCCGCTGATACTCAATTCAGTGCCGGCCTGGTTGTGCCAACCCAGAGAAAAATTGCCTTCACCTTCCGTGTAGCCGTCGAGGTTTTCCGCGTAATGATCCTGTCGGCCGCTCGCTTGGGCTTCTGCCCACCAAGATTCGGTAAAATTCCAGCGCGCATTCGGCGTGAGCGTGAAGCCGGTGACTTTTAAAAGAGCGGTATCGCGGCTAATCTCAGTAGTGGATACATCAAATACTTGGTCGTGATGGTAGCCTTGGGCCTGCAGACCCGTTTTGAAGTCGGTCGTCGGCTGCCAGCGCAACTGCGTGGTGAGAAAAGCCGAACGTTCATGATCGGTCGTCTCGGCCGAGAAGTAGCGAGTCTCTACGATATCAAAAAAAGCAAAGCCATCCCATCCCTGGGTCGGCAAGCGCAGCAGCATGGCCTCGACCTCGCCTCGCAGAAAACCACTGCGCTCGGGCTGCGTGGAGCTTAAGCTGACGTTGTCACGATAACCTAGGGCGGCGCTGCTCTCAGTGGACAGACTCCACGTGGGGATCTTTAGCGCCGCGGCCAAATTTTTGAGCTGATTAGCCGCCGTCTCCTCCGCCCAGCTCGGCGCCGCCAGTAGCACAAAAATAAACAACCGCGGCAGGTAGGATGCGACTCGCTGAGACCAGAAGGCAGGTAGGGGCATCAGACGTGAGTGCATAAAGTCTAGGTTGATGCGGCAAGAGGCAAAAAAACCGACGCCCTACAACAGGGCGTCGGTGAAGAAAACAAATGAGCCGAGATGATTTATCGTTTAGCCACCGGAAGGCTTGCTGTGCTGTTGGTCGCGCCGGGCCTTGATCGCATCGCGAATAGCCTTGGCCAATTCGCGTTGATCCTTCTGGTGTGCCACCATGATGTCATGGAGGGTGGCCTTTATGGCCTCGATATCTTTGGGCGAAGCATTTTTCAAGAGCTCCAAAGTGGCCTTGCGGGCCTTGAGGAAGGTTTTCGTTGTGTCGCGATGAGCGGCGACGATGGCCTGAATAGCTGGCCCAAGTTTCGAAATGTCGACGGTGGGTTTAGCCGGAGCCGGAGCGGTCTGAGCCGATGCGGTGAGAGCGCTGCCGGCGATAACCAGCGCGCTGAGAATCGATCTGAGGAGGGTTGTTTTCATGGATGATTTTATTTTGAGGGTGAATGATTAATAACCGACAGTCCCTAGCTGTTAGCGTGATGCATGCCATGTTCTTTTATAAAACGTATCATGCTGTGGAACAATATTATATAATATAATCTAGCGATCGCCTGTTTTTAAAAAATGGAATTAATTCCCAATTTAATCTGATTGGTTGGGGGATTTTAACCAAGATCACTTTGCTGAGCTGACGACTTCATGCGGTAACGCACGTAATCTCGCGCGACCCCTAATAAGCGGGCCGCGGCGGAGACATTGCCGTCACTTTGCTGCAGCGCTTGGGCCACCATTTGGTCGATGGTTGCTTCTAGGGAGAAGCCGGTTTCAGGAAAAGCAAAACCGGGTTGGCCCCAGCCGCGATGGGGTTGTGCGGTGGCTGCGTCGCGCGGAAGACCGGCAAAATCAAGTGAGTTGCCCGCTGAGCCAAAGACTAAGGCGCGCTCAATTTCGTGGGCCAATTCGCGCACGTTGCCCGGCCAGCGGTGCGCGCGCAAGCGGCGGCGGCCTTCGGCGGGAATGGTGCGTACTTTCATTCCATATTGCCGGCCAATTTTTTCGGTCAGCTGCTCAGCCAAGGCGATAATATCTTCCCCGCGCTCCCGCAGGGGCGGGATTTGCACGCGAAATAAATCAAGTCGTTGCAGTAGATCCTCCCGGAAACGCCCGGCCGCGACGAGGTCCCGCAAATCAGCGTTGGTGGCCGCGATGATGCGCAGGTTGACTGGCTTCATGCGATTCGAGCCCACGCGGCGAATGACATGATCTTCGATCGCCGTCAGCACTTTGCTCTGAAGAGCCGGCGACAGGCTGGGCAATTCATCAAGAAATAAGGTGCCGCCTTCCGCCGCTTCCATCAATCCGATGCGCGTGGCCGAGGCGTCGGTAAAGGCGCCGCGTTCGTGGCCGAAAAGTTCGGACTCTGCGAGGGCCTCGGGTAGGGCTGAGCAGTTTACCTCGATCAAGGGGCCCTGGGCGCGGGGGCCATGCCGGTGTAGCCAACGCGCGAAGGCCGTTTTGCCGGCGCCGGTCTCGCCCTCGATCAACACCGGCGGCAGATGGCCTTCGCGGCGCCGATCGGCTTCAACGATTTTTTTTAACTGCAGTTCGACCGCAGCTAAGCTCTGCCCAAAAAAAAGATCGGGGTCATGCGCCCGATTGAGCCCTTGGCCCTGACGAAATTCTTCGGCGCGCTGGTGCTGCTGCGCCTGACGCGCGCGTTCGATGCGTAGGGGCAATTCTTCGAGCTCAAACGGCTTGACGAGATAATCCGCCGCCCCGAGGCGCATCGCTTCAACGGCCCCCGCGACGCCGCCCCCAGCCGTCATCACTAGCGTCACGGTGGCGGCGGGAATACATTGGCGCTTGCACAGATCGGTGCCGAGCCCGTCGGGCAAATTGACGTCCAGCAATGCTACATCGAAATCTAGGGTGGTGAGCGCTTTTTCCGCTTCATGTAAGTTCGGCGCGGCGGTGACCTCCGCCCCCAGTCCTTCTAAGAAACTGGTAAAGCGCCGGCGCAGCAAAGGCTCATCTTCCACCACAAGGATGCGCAAACTATGCAGTCTTTTTTTGGCCATGGGGAGGTGACTTAAGCCTCTTCATTGGGCTCTTCCCTAAAATGGGTAAATCAAAATCGTCGACTAGTCCGCAGCGTGCGGCCCGGCGTCGGTCGCTTGGGCGGCGCGCCTGAAGTTAGCTTGATCATGCCATCGGCTCCACGCACATTTTCGCGGAGATCTGCGGAGGCTTGCGCTCATTATAATATTCTAGTGGGTTGGGCGCACGATGTCTCGTTCCTCTTCTCCTGTGTTGCTCGTGGCCAATGGCGACTTACGTCAAACGGCTAATCAAGCTTGCTGGCCCGCGCAATTGGCGGTCGAAAAAAAACTTGCTCAAGCCGTCGCCCAATCGGGCGGTCGGCTCGTGCGGGCGCATCCCTACAAGCCGAAGGTTAAGCACGGCTTTATCTCTTCGCAAAAAGAAGGGCTCGCCCTTTTTGCCGAGCTCGAGCCGACGGCCCCGCTGATTATTGCGGAAGCGGTCTGGCAATATTCGCATCATTTACTCGGTGGCCTACTGACACACCGCGGGCCGATTTTGACGGTGGCAAACTGGAGCGGCCAGTGGCCGGGGTTAGTGGGCATGCTGAACCTCAACGGTTCGCTGACCAAGGCCGGCGTGAAATATTCGACGCTCTGGAGCGACAATTTTGATGATGAATATTTTTTAACGGGCCTAGCTCGTTGGCTGAAGACGGGGGTGACGACGCATCGCACGCCACACGTGCGCGCTTACGCCAAGGCGGCGGTGCCGGCCAAGGCAAAGAGCGTGGCCCAGAAAATCGCGACGGATCTGCGCACGCGGAAATCCATCATGGGTATTTTCGATGAAGGCTGCATGGGCATGTACAACGCCATCATTCCCGATGATTTGCTTTATCAGGTGGGCGTTTGCAAAGAGCGCCTCTCGCAGTCAGCGCTCTATTATGGCGCCACGCAGGTGACGAACAAAGAGGCACAGGCAGTTTTCAATTGGTACGTTAAGCAAGGGTTCACTTTTCACTTGGGCCGCAATGAAGCGACCGAGCTCACTAAAAATCAGGTATTGTGGCAGTGCAAAACCTACATCGCCGCTTGCCGCATCGCTGATGAATTTGGCTGCGAGACGATTGGGATTCAATATCAGCAAGGCTTGAAGGATTTATTGCCGGCTTCCGACTTGGTGGAAGGCACGCTTAATTCCACCGATCGTCCGCCCGTGAAAAATGCCGCGGGTAAAGTCATTCGTCCCGGTCAGCCCATTGTGCATTTCAATGAAGTGGATGAGTGTGCTGGTCTTGATGGTTTGTTTACCAACCGCGTGCACGCGGCCCTTGGCCAGCCCAAAGCGAATACGCTCCATGATTTGCGCTGGGGTGATTGGGATAAATCGGGAACCACGAAAGATTATGTCTGGGTCTTTCTCATTTCCGGCAGTGCGCCCGCTGATCACCACATCGGCGGTTGGGCGGGCTCGGATTCACACCGGCAGCCTCCGATGTATTTCCGGTTGGGCGGTGGTTCGTTGCGCGGGATTGCGAAGCCGGGCGAGATCGTCTGGAGTCGAGTTTTTGTCCAAGGGGGTAAACTCAAAATGGATCTCGGCCGAGCTCAGGTCGTCAGTTTGCCGCGGGCGGAAACTGAGCGGCGTTGGCAAGAGACCACTCCCCAATGGCCGATCATGCATGCGGTGACTTATGGTGTGACGCGCGATCTGATGATGGCGCGGCATCAGGCCAATCACATTCAAGTCGCCTATGCGAATTCCGCCGCCGCGGCTGATTTAGCGGCTTACACCAAGGCCGCCTTGGCCGCTCAGCTGGGGATCGAGGTTTCTTTTTGCGGGACCAAGGCTAACGGGACGGCTTTTTAATTCTGCGCCCCGCGCGCGACAATTTTTCGCAAGGCGCTCAAGCCGACCGCCGCGGCGCTGAGTTTATGCTTAGGCAGATTTCCGCAGCAATGCTGTCACTCTTGGGCGACCGGCATGACCTTAAGCGATTCAAGCCAGGCCGCAGATTGCTCCAGCCCACCAAAGGGATAAAGATGAAAGCGGTCGGTGCCTTCAACCGCGTGCACAAACAATTCGGGCTTATTCGGCATCAGGAGCCGGCTGAGGCTTAAGCCGTGTTTGCCCATAAAATCCATCGAGGCCTTAACGCCGCAGGTCTGCGCATATTTCAGCAGCGTTTTTAGTGAAGCGGGGCCGGCAACACCTACGGCCACCGTTTCGGTAAGGCCCGAGGTGCGCAGGGCCATGAGGAAGGCGCTCACCGGCTGGGGGGAGAAACTCCATTGCGTGACGATCTCTAAACCAAGTTTGGCGGTGCGGAGAAATTGGACCTTTTTTTCTAGGCTCTGGCGGGAATGGGGATCATCGGGATTACCCTCGGGGTGACCGGCCAGGCCAATGACGCTTAAGCTGGTTCGCGCAAATGCTTTTGACTGCAGCAGATCTAGGGTGTGCGCGAAGGGGCCAGCTGACTGGCTGGCTCCACCGGCCAGTAATAACGCCTTGCGAACGCCCAGCTGTTCGATTTTCCGCAAAAATCCATCAAGTTCAGCCTCACTTTTAAATGCCCGGGCCGCGATATGTGGTACGGGGATAAACCCTTGATCAGTGAGCGATGCGATCGCCGCGAGCGACGTTTTGATCTCCGATCCTGGAATCATGGTCACGAAAATTTCCTCGACCAATCCGCGCACTAACGTCGCACGGTGTGCGTGCGTGGGGACAACCTCAAGGCTCCAGCGGTACGGGGATCGGTTGGGCATGATGAATCGCGCTTGGCGGTATATCTGAGCAGCCGGCGGTTAAGCGAAAGAGTTGGGGCAAAAATTTCTGCTGATCGGGCCAGCGCGGCTAGCTGCCGATCGCCTCGGGTCGCGCCGTATGGATAATCGCGCGCACCGTGGTCTGCACGTGGCGTTCGACCGAGGGTTTCGCGGTACCGCCATTTTCTTCGCCCCAGATCACACTGACTTCAGCTCCATCCACCGCCGCGGCGCGATCAATCATGGCGAGCGAAAACCAAGCCCGCACGTTCGCGGTATAAACGCTATAAGTAGAGAGCCCGATCAGCGTGCCATTTTGCATGACACAATCGAAGGGCAGCGTTGAATAATGGCTACCCGGCTGCTCAAGATGCTTGTAGCGATCCCCGCCGCCCAAGGCACTCCCCAATATTTTGAGAACGTCATCGCGATTCCAAACCAGCCAAACCTTTTCGCGGTGCGGTTGCTTGGACATGGCTTCTAGGGCAGGGCGACCAATGAAGTCATGATCAAATTTTACATGGCGGCCATAGCCCAGGTCCCAAGGGGTTTGGTAATAGTCCTCGATTTTTTTCGAAACAAAACTGCCCCCGAGAGAAGCGTTCGCTTCGAAACCATCCGCGGGGAGCCACTCCCGATAAGGCTGCAGCGAGGCACTGTAAATAGCCGGCATGGGCGAAGGAATCCAGCCTGACTCGGGTGAGACGGTGGCATAGGCGCGGCCCCCAACCTCGCGCAGGCCTAAGTCTTGCCCGGCTACCAGCAGGGCTTCGCGGACCGCATCGGCGTAATCAGCTGGCCCAAACAGCTCCATGCCTTCGGTGCGAGCCATGCCATGACCAAGCGCTTTGATGGGCTTCCCGGCGATCGATAGCTCAGCGATATTGAAGAATTTTACCAATGGCAGCGATCCATCCACGGCTTTTGCCAGAATGGCCATCGCGTTTGGTCCCTGAATCTGAAAACGAAAAGTCTTTCGCCGTCCCTTGTTCTGCACGGAGCGATCATCGCGGGTGACGGTGACGTCATAATCGCCGACTTCAGCGTTATAGGCGACCCAATGGGGCACCGACGGGCGGCCGCTAATATTGACCTTATTTTGGCCAAGACCAAAAAGAATTGCGTCACCAATCACGTACCCTTCGGGGTTACAGCAAACGATTTGTTTGGCCTTGCCGGGGCCGAAAGCGGCAAAGCTATTGACGGCTAGATTCGTGAGCAGACGCATGACATCCGGGCCCTCGAAATAGATATCAGTCATGTGGTGGGAGAGATCAAAAAGCGCGGCGGTCTTCTGCCAGGCCGCTTGCTCATCCCGCCAATTGCTAAATTCTGGCTTGATCGGAAACACATAGGCGCCGACCTCAGCGTTGCGGAGCATTTCAACTGGGTTCGCCCAGGTTTTTAATTTATCTTCAAGTGATTTCATCGTGGGAGTGAATGGTGCGGGCTGGTCTAAGCGTGGTTGGGGTGATTAAATTAAGCCGCGAGCCAGCCAGCTGGGCCGAGAGGCTGGACAGTGGCGGCGACCAGGCATCGGAAAAAACTGCATCATTAACTTTAGCAAATTCCGACCTAAGCGTCTTGGCGCATAGGGCTTGTCTTCATTAGCATATCGGGCAGTAATTGGAAACTCGCCTACCTGATGCGCGTTTCTCGACCCATTATTGTCACGTTACCCGATTACGGAGTACGCTTCGCTGAAAGTGCGCACGCGGTCGGCTTTCACATGGCGGAGCGGACAGATCCTTATCATAAATTAATTTATGTGTTATCGGGAAAGGTGGCTTATCGGGAAAAACGTCGAGCCGTGCCGGTGGAAGCGGGGGCGGGGAGTGTTTTGATCGTGCCGCGGGACGTGACGCATACGATTACAGATCAAGCGACCTCGATTTTGCTGCTGCTCTGTCTGAGTGGCGACTTTCTCAATCGGGAACCTGAGTTGGCGCGGTTGTGGCTGCCGTTGACCCGCGTGGTTGATCGTCAGCTCCGCTTGAGTCGACCGGGCCGGCAGCGGTTGGAAGCCATGTGGCGTCAGGCGATGGTGGAAGCCCAGCCCGTCCGGCTCGGTGGGGGCATCACCGTTCGAGCCATGGCGGCGCAGACGCTCGTATTATTAGCCCGGTTGCCGGCTGAAGCCGGCGGGGCCGAGGCGAGTGCGCGAGTGGCGGCAGTGCGGCGGGAAATTGAGGAGACTTTTTATGATGAGTGGGATCTCGACCGAGCGGCGGCCCGCGCGGGGCTCTCGCGTCGTCGGTTCACTGACTTATTTCGAACCGCCGCTGGCCGCACGTTTTGGGCGGTGCTCAATGACCTGCGACTGGCGCATGCGGCGATGCTGTTACAGCGCGGCGAACATTCGATCATGGGCGTCATGTTTTCCTGCGGTTTTAACGACGTCTCGCATTTTTACCGCATGTTTCGGCAGCGGTATGGGGCGGCGCCCCGCGCCTGGTTGGCGCGATCGACGCGTTGAATCAGAGAAAAATATTCGCCGGTATTGCGCAAATGATCAGGCTCAATTTTAGCTGAAATATCTCAGCGCTAGATCGAGGTCTGGGCGCGCCAACAAAATCCTTGCGCCACTCGAGACGGGGCGTATCCATGACCCTTCAGTTTTTAGCCCGGGTGGTGGAATTGGTAGACACGCAGGTCTCAGAAGCCTGTGCCTAACAGCATGACGGTTCGAGTCCGTCCTCGGGCACCATTTTTAAAGTCCGCTGGCTGTCCCCAGCGGACTTTTTATTTTGAAAATGGAGCCCAACTTCAGCGGGGGCCGGCTCCAGGGATTAAATGAAAATTCACTGCAGCGCTTAATATTCTAGCTGTAAGCGCGCGGGGGATTGCCAAAGTCGACTTCGTCGTTTCATTTCGACCGCGAACCCCCGTGCAGCTCCGCCCTTTGCATCTCTCAGTCATGGTTAATTATTTAGTAAACAGACTAGCCTCATGGCCGGCTCACCATCGGTCCGTGCGGTGGTTGTTCTGGGGTGGGTTGAGCGCGTTGGCTACGGTGGCCCGCGGCGTGGTCGCGCCTGAAGCCCCGATCGATTTTAATCGCGATATTCGGCCGGTGCTTTCTGAAAATTGCATCCGTTGTCACGGTCCGGATGAAGAGAACCGCAAGGGTGGGGAAAAAGGCCAAGGCGGCTTGCGGCTCGATACCCGCGCGGGGGCCTTGAATCTCATGGATGATCGGACCGCCATTGTGCCGGGCGCTCCGGACCAGAGTGAACTTTTTCTGCGGGTCATGACGAGCGACGAGAATGATCTGATGCCGCCGCTGAAAACCGGCAAACAATTGACTGAAGCCCAAAAGACTTTGCTGAAAAAATGGATCGCGCAAGGGGCCCCCTACGCTGAGCACTGGTCTTATGTCCCCCCAGTGCGCCCCGCGGTGCCATCTGTTAGTCAGCCGGCTTGGCCGGCCAATCCGATCGATCACTTTGTGCTGAATCGTATCGACCAAGAAAAATTAACGCCGGCACCCAGAGCTGATCGGGCGACCCTCGCGCGGCGGGTCTCACTCGACCTGACGGGCTTGGCTCCCACGCCGGCCGAGGTGGAGCACTTCATCGCGGACCAGGCGCCGAACGCTTACGAACGCTTGGTTGATCGCTTGCTCGCGAAAAATACTTTTGGCGAACACTGGGCTCGGCTTTGGCTCGATCAGGCGCGGTATGCCGATTCCGCGGGCTATGCCGATGATCCGCTCCGCATGATTTGGGCTTATCGCGATTATCTCATTCGTTCGTTTAATGCGAATAAGCCCTTTGACCAATTTACCATCGAGCAATTGGCGGGCGATCTCCTGCCGCACCCGACCGAGGATCAATTAATCGCCACCGCCTTTCATCGTAACACCACCACCAATAGTGAAGGGGGCACGGTTGACGAAGAATTCCGCAACATGGCGGTCGTCGATCGCGTGAATACCACGATGACGGTGTGGATGGGTTCTACGATGGCGTGCGCGCAATGTCACACGCACAAATACGATCCGTTCACGCAGGAAGATTATTTCCGCCTGTTCGCTATTCTCAATAATACGGCCGACGCTGACCGGCAAGATGAGGCGCCAGTCTTGCCCTTGTTTACGCCCGAACGGAAAGCCCAGCGGCAGCAGATGGCCACAGAATTGGCGGCATTAGAAAAAACTCTCAGCACGCGAACGCCCGCTTTATTGGCGGC